>JBCBOC010000019.1:0-15197 GCA_039821475.1 Cyanobacteria bacterium J06632_22
CTCGGGCGGTGATTCCCATGACTTTACAGCCACGGCTACGTTGCATGTGCGGCGGCTCATTTCAGTCATGGTCGTTGATATTCGCGACTACACCGTGATGACGCGGCAGCTCGACGAGAAGGTGCTATCGGAGGTCATTGGCACCTGGTTCCGCCACGCGGGCGAAATCATTGGAGAATATGGCAGCTGGGTCGATAAGTACATTGGTGATGCCGTCATGGCCGTATGGATCCACGGCACGCAAGAGGTAGATGCCGAAGAGATGCTGCAGATCACGCGGGCGATTAGTGCCCTCCACAAAATGACGAGCCAGCTCCACGAACAATTCCCGCTGCCATTTCCTTTGCGGGTGGGGGCTGGTGTAAATACCGGCTATGCCATGGTCGGCAACACGGGCACGGGCGATCGGCCAGACTACACCGCCCTTGGCGATACGGTAAACGCCGCCTTTCGATTTGAAACCTCGACCAAGCAACTAGGGCTCGACATTGCCATTGGCGAGACCACGTACCAATATTTGAACCAGTTGGGTGCCACGGAGCAAACGTTCAAGCGCTATTCGGTGGCTATGAAGGGCTATGACGCTCCACTAGATACCCATGCCTGCACCTTCTCTGACCTGAATCGGTTCCTGCTGTCTTACGACAAGGCCCCCTCAGCCGTTAATTAACGCGTCAATTAATGCACTGTGGCCATCCTATGACGCCAGTTGCGCCTGTTCGGCGTTCAGTTATTGGCGCCTCTCAAAATTTACATCTGATCCACGGTGCCGTGAAACCCTCACCATTTGGGCAGTGGAAATGATAGGCTCTAAGTAATGCTGTGTACAAGATTCCGACGAATCGAATAACAAGATATGAAAGGATTCTTTAGCCTGATCGCGGCACTGGGCCTAGTGCTGAGTTCTCTGCTGATGCCCGCTGCTGCTTACGCTTTCCCTGCCCCCAGTCTGTCTCCCATTGTGGCAAACGCGGCTGGTGCAGGTGAGCTTCGCAATAACATCGACGATAAGCTCTCCACGGACTACGGCTTCAAAATCGACGTTAACAATACTAACGTCGCCGCGTTTGCAAAATATCGCGGGCTGTATCCCACTATTGGCGGCAAGATCGTTAAAAATGCGCCCTACGATAGTCTGGAAGATGTGCTCAACATCCCCGGTCTGAGTGAAACTGAGCGCAAGCGTATTGAAGCCAACATGGACAACTTCACCATTTCTGACCCGGTTCCTGCCCTGGTCGAAGGTGCCGACCGCTTCAATAACGGCGTCTATAAGTAGCCCAGTTGCCACTAGCAAAATAAACCGATAGCGACGGGAACGATTGTTCTCAGCTGATCGCTGTTAATTTTGAAACCGACCCGTCGCTAAAGCATTCATCGCTCTTGCTAGAGTAGGGTAATTCCTACCGATAGCTGGGGCGATTGTTTTTTGGAGATACAGCGGTGAATGCGGCCAGGGACAATGCGGTTCCAGAAACGGCCCTAGAGGGTCCGTTTGATGTTTTGGTTATAGGTGGTGGCGCAGCTGGTCTGTACTCGGCACTCTGCATCCCTAACCACCTGAGCGTAGCCTTACTGACCAAGGAAACGCTCTCTAAGTCTGCGAGTGATTGGGCTCAGGGTGGGATTGCCGCTGCGATCGCACCGGACGATCATCCCCAACTCCACATTATTGATACGCTCAAAGCCGGGGCCGGTCTGTGTGAGCCGGAGGCTGTTGCCCTATTGGTCCATCAGGCCAAGGACTGTATTGATGCCCTGGTACATATGGGGGTTGCCTTTGACCGCGAGGGCAGCAAGCGTGCGGAAGAGCCCGCCAAAGGGGCCGCCAAAGGCAAGGGGCAAGGTCAAGCAGCAGGGGCACTGGCTATGACCCTGGAAGCTGCCCACTCACGCCGACGGGTCCTGCACGCCGCAGACACCACCGGTAGAGCTGTGGTCACCACCCTGGCCGAGCAGGTGCGGCAGCGGGGCAATATTCAGATTTTCAATGAAGCCTTTGCCTTAGACCTGTGGATTGGACCATCGGGGCGCTGCCAGGGTGCTGCCGTGGCCTACCAACAGCAGATTCACTGGGTGCAAGCCGGCGCAGTGGTCCTGGCCACGGGCGGCGGCGGTCAAGTCTATGCTCAGACCACGAATCCCCCTGCCAGTACCGGCGACGGGGTGGCCATGGCTTGGCGCGCTGGGGCCCAGCTGCGCGACCTAGAGTTTATGCAATTTCACCCGACCGCGCTGACGCAGCCCGGTGCACCACACTTTTTAATTAGTGAAGCCGTGCGGGGGGAGGGGGCACATCTGGTGGATGCCGCAGGTCATCGCTTTGCCTTTGACTACCATCCCGACGGCGAGCTCGCACCGCGCGATGTGGTCAGCCGGGCAATTTTTAGCTACTTACAACGCCCGGAAGTACCGTCTCCCGTAGTTTGGTTAGACCTCAGCAGTATCGCCCCGGACCGGGTACGGCACCGGTTTCCTAATATCATTCGCAAATGCCAGAAATGGGCTGGGATAGACATCCTGCAAACACCGATACCGGTGTCGCCCGCCGCACATTACTGGATGGGCGGCATTGTCACAGACCTCACTAGCCGCACTACGATACCGGGGCTGTATGCTGTGGGGGAAAACGCCAGCACTGGCGTGCATGGGGCCAACCGATTGGCCAGCAACTCGCTGTTGGAATGTTTAGTCTTTGGGGCGCAGCTACGACAGCTTGCACCCACCTCCGTTGAAGCGACGTCCGATACGACGACGGCCCCCCTGGCAGCAGTTGAGGTAGACCTGGCGCAATTGGACCAAATTCAAACTGCGATCGCACAGTTGGTTTGGCAAACGGCGGGCATCTCTCGTGAAGCCGCGGGGCTGAAGGGCGCGATTCAGCAGCTCAAAGGCTACCAACGCGAGTTTGATCGGTTGCCTTTAACGAAGGTTTTGACCCACATCAAACCCGGACAGCCCTATCAGCTCCCACCGACTTTGGACGCAGCCCAGCTGCGCGCCTGGGGTGAACTGCAAAACCTACTCAAAATTGCAGATCTGATTCTGCATAGCGCCCTCTTTAGAACCGAAAGCCGGGGCGGTCACTACCGCAGCGATTTTCCAGAATCGATTGAGGACTGGCGCTTCCATACTTTGGTACGGGGCGATACCTGTCGCGCATCCGACCCCGTACCAGAATCGGCTCAGTCGCCCTTAGCCGCCGAGTAAATGGCCTATTTCTCTTGCGTCATGCCCTGCCGTTGGGCCCAGTTCGGACGCTGGATTATACCGCTGACGCTAACCGGCATGGCTGCCTGGGCAGGGGGTTGCACGACAGCACCGCCCACTGCCCCTTCTACGGCACCGGCTGAACCGCAGCCGCCCCGCCTAGCCAACGGTCGCCCACAACTCGATCCGCGTCCGACAGCCGCCGAAACCTGGGAATGTGAAGTCGTGGTCGTGGGCGGTTCCCTGGGGGGTGTCGCCGCCGCTGCCCATGCCATGCAAACGGGCGCGACCACCTGCTTGATCGAACTGACGCCCTGGTTGGGAGGACAGGTCAGTTCCCAGGGCGTTTCAGCCATTGATGAATCGTTAGAGATGCGGGCCAAGCAAAATTTTTCGTCGAGCTGGCAGGCGTTTAAACAACGCATTGCCCAGCAGACGGTCACGCTACCGGAGTGGACGGGGCTGGGAACCATTCCCGTTGCCCAGACAAATGCCTGCTGGGTCGGACACCTATGCTTTGTCCCCCAAGCAGGGGCAGCGGCAGCAACAGATTTGCTCAAGGCGGTCGTGCCTCAAGCTCCAGACAGCCAATGGCAAACGCAGACTGCCTTTAAGGGGGCCACCTTTGACGAGAGCGGTCGGGTGATCACCGCTATCCATGCCGTGCAGCGGCGGCCAAAGTCGCCCAGCTATCACCCCACCGGACGACTCTCCCAGGAATTGGCCAGTTGGTATAGCTGGTCCCCCGACGAGACCTTTGAAAAGGTGCCGCTGCAGTTGGTCCCCCCCGCCGGGCAGACGATGGTCGTGATTGACGCGACAGATACCGGGGAGCTGGTAGGTTGGGCTCAGGTTCCCCATCGGCTGGGGTCGGAGGCCAAGACGACCCTAGGCGAAGTGAATGGCTCCGCTCGGGATAACCCGGACTGCACCCAAGCCTTTACCTATCCCTTTGCGATCGCAATCCACAATGACCAAAACCGCAGCGCGGCAAAACTAGACACTCTCCTGCAGGCAACACCGCCTCTCTATGCCGTCCACGAGCACGAAAAGCAGTTTGCCCTAGAGGGATTTCCCGTGTTCAACGGGCGTAGCTTCTTCCACTATCGCCGCATTGTCGCAACCACCCAGAACGATCCGTTTACCACCGCCCCGGCCACCGGCGATATTACCCTGGTGAACTGGAACAAAGGCAATGACTGGACCTGGATGAATCCACCCCTGATATTGACCTCAACCCAGCTAGAGGCTACCGGGCAGTATCAAAACTGGATGGGCGGCCTCTCGACAGCAGCCCTACGCCATGGCGAGGATCATGCCCTACTGTTCGCCCGCTGGCTACTCAAGACCCAAGCCACCGAGCGCTATCCCCTCAGCTATTTATCCGGCGCAGACATGCCCCTAGGCACGACATCAGGACTCAGCATGACGCCTTACATCCGTGAAGGTCGTCGCATTGTGGGGCGAGCGGCCTACGGCGATACCGACTTTATGATGCGCGAGGCCGATTTGAGAACGGACCAGCCCGGTGGTCGGGATTTCTCGTCGTCGTCGATTGCCGTCACCCACTATGACATCGATATTCACGGTTGCCGCTACCGTAACGGCGAACCCTCCTGGGAAGCCGGCAGCGCCCCCGCGAGAGAATTTGTTGTCCGACCTGTCAACATTCCCATTGAAAGCCTTGTCCCCCAAGGCATCGATAACCTGCTGATCGGCGGCAAAAGCATTGCCGTCAGCCACATCGTCAATGCTCTGACTCGTATTCACACCAGCGAATGGGGTGTCGGCGCAGCGGCCGGGGTGATTGCCAGCGAGTGGGTCACTCAACCGGATGCCATGGGAGATACGTCACCTGCAGCGGTGAATGTACTACAGGAACAACTTGTGGAGCAGGGATTACGACTCACTTGGTGATGTTTATACCCAACCAACGCCAGTGGCACGATCAGCAGAAAAGCCCTGCCGTTTATGGCAGGGCTAGTGTGTGTGAGGGAACGGTTCTAAGGGAAAAGGGTGCCCTGAGAATGAAGCTACAGATTTTCAAAGAGTCTGCACCGGGCACCCAAACTGACGAGCGTAGGGGTAACTCGCTCAAATCTGATTACTGGGCAGCTTTGGTGCGGGCATCGAGTGCATCGAGTCGAGCCGCTTGGACATCTTCTACTGCCTTGGTTTGGTTGCTGAGGAACTCCAGTCGAGTAGCGTGGATGTTGCTGACAGCCTTAGTCTGAGTATCCAAGTGGAACAGACGCTCCGCCTGAATATCTTCAACCGCTTTAGTTTGGTTGTTCAGGAAATCCAACCGAGTCGATTGAATGTTAGTGACGGCTTTGGTCTGAGTATCGAGGTGATTCAGACGCTCCGTTTGAATATTGGTGACAGCTTTGGACTGGGTATCAAGCTGCTCTAGGCGGCGCGCTTGCAGGGAAACGGTGGGTTCAAAGGCCTGGACAGCGGGTGTCACGATAACAGCAGTCGCAGCAACAGTCAGAACGGAAAGAATAGCGCGTTTCATAATTAAGCTCCTTGGCATCAGGTGAATTGCTTCATTGATTACAAGAATGCCGGGGTTGGCTGAGGCTGCTCTGACCGACAACTGAGGGTTGCTTAAGGGGTTTCTGAGATTGGCTGAGTAAGGCTTGTGATTGGGGTCGCGGGAGACAGTGAGCCTGTCTCCCGTGACCCCATGGGTTCAACGACGGATTACGTCGCCAGAAAACTAAATTAGAGCGATTGAAATCATAGTTAGGAATGTACTGATTATCTTCATCGGGATCTCCATGAGGAGCTACTGGTCTAGCCTTACTGGTCTAATAGGTGGGTAGGCGTGAAAGCGAGTCTGTTGTCGCCTGTAAAATTCATCTCAATAAAAAGCCCTGCCAGTGTTGGCAGGGCTTGGCCTTGTGTGAAGGAGTGGAGTATTTATAGCGCTCGCCACTTTGCTGAGGACAATCCTGGCGCTCAAGTGCCCAGTACTGGAGCCAAGTGGCCCGCCGTCGTGCACAAACCCCCATCAAGGGCCTTTGTGGCGACGGCTATAATAAGCCGCCAAGGGAGCGAAATGTTCCTTTAGCGGCTGTTGTTTTGGTATAGGGGTTAAGCAATGCAGCAAAGCTGCCTGCTTCGATACAGGGTTCGCTATAGGGCGTAATCCATAAATCGCTTTAGCTATGACCCTAATGTAGAGCGAAGCAGAACAAACTGTCCGTCATTCAGGCTATCTCCATAGGCTGCTCACACAATTATCAAATTTGGTTGATGTATGTTCTAAATCACAGTGCATGTGTCATTTCCTGTGATTAGCCCCATGTGTCATAGCCCATGTGATACGTCGATGCGACAATCACATGGGCTATGGCAGCCGTGAAAATGGCCCTCGCACAGGGCAAAAGGCTTGGGTTTACGCTTCGCCTGGAATCGAGATATCGATCGGTGTCACACTCACCCCACCTAAACTCTCCAGCGGCGGGGTAATTTCAGCCTGATTGCCCACCACCAGAGTAATCAGGTCCTCTGGCTTAAGGTTCTCCTGAGCAGCGGCAAGGACCTCATCTGCAGTCGTGGCCTCCACCTGCTCTCGGAAGCGGAAGACAAAATCTGAGGGGTAACCGTGGTACTCGTAGCGCACCAAGCGAGATAGGGACTGCTCTGGGGTGGCGAAGTTAAAAACGAAGCTATTGAGGACAGAGTCCTTGGCAAACTGCAGCTCTGTTTCCGAGATGGGTTCTTCGCGGACACGTTCAATCTCGGCCTGGATCGATTGCAAAAACGGCACTGTCGCCTCAGAACGCGTCTGACCACCCCCAATAAACAAACCAGGGTAGTCATAGCGGGGACTCCAAAACGCGTAGACCACGTAGGCCAGACCCTGACGAGACCGAATATCGTTAAACAGTCGCCCACCAAAGCCATTCAGCACCTCGTTGAGCACCACCAACGGCGCATGGTCAGGGTTATCTAACCGCCCACCCAAATGGCCAATTTGAATATAGCTTTGGGTGAGCTGGGGCTGATCGATCAGGTATAGCCCCGTCTTGGCCTGGGTTTCGGTAGGCGCCGAGAAGGCAGTCTCGGCGGCAGGTTGCCAGGCCCCCAGCCGCTGCTCAATCAGCGTCTTCATTTGGGTCGTTTCAAAGTCGCCGGAAATGCTGAGGATAGAATTCTGCGGGGTAATGTTGGCGTTATAAAAGGCGATCACATCATCACGGGAGATGTTGTCTAGGTCGCTATATTCCACCTGACGAGCATAGGGGCTCTCATCGCCGTACACCAGTTTGCGAAACTCTCGTCCAGTAATGTCATCCGGGTCGTCGTTACGACGGGCAATGTCGCCCCGGTAGCGGCTTTTGATCAGCTCAAACTTATCGGGGGCAAAGGCTGGATTGCGCAGGACATCGGCAAACAGCTCAAAGACAGGGTCTAGATCCTCGGCTAAGGCACTAAAACTGGCACCGCCTGACGTTGTACCTAAGCTGGTTTCTACGGATGCCGCCCGCTGCTCCAACAGCTCATTCAGCTCTGCCGGGGGATGGTTAGCCGTACCGCCCAGTCGCATGGCCTCCCCGGTGATGCTGCCCAGACCGATCTGCCCCGTGGGGTCTAAGGCCGTGCCAGTGCGCAGCGTCACCCCACCACTGACCAAGGGCAAATCGTGATTTTCCATGAGGTACACCACCATGCCGTTGTCTAACTCGTACCGCTCATAGTCGGGAATGTTGATATCCCCCAGAGTCGGAAAGTCGAGGTCGGTGTAGTGCTGAGGCGTCACCGCAGCGGCAGGTCCTGCCCAGCTCAGGACTAACGCCAAAATGCAGGCGGCAGTTGTCAGAAACGTCATAGCGAGAGACTTTTGAAACAAACGGGACCGATAGAAAGACGGCATGAACTTGGGATGGCGTTGGGGTGAATAGGATGGGATAGGGACGGATGAAAGCATCCTGTCGAGAAGATTTTGCGCGAAGACTTTGCGCCTATTGAGCAGACAGCAGCTTGCCCACGGTACGGTTGCTGGACTGGAAGGTCTGTGCAGCAACCCGCTGCACATCAGCCGCCGTGACCTGTTCAACCGCCTTCAACTCTTCAAATAGATTCTGCCAATTGCCTGTTTTGGCCTCGTATTCGGCTAACAGACTGGCCATGCCCGAGTTGGAGCTGAGGGTCCGAAGGAGGCCCGCCCGCGTTTGGGTCTTCACTCGCGCGAGTTCGGTGTCAGAGACCGGTGCGGACTTAATCTTTTCCAGCTCGATATCCAACAGCTCCGCCACTTCGTCTACGGTGTGGCCCGGGGCCGTAAGGGCATAGAACAGCACCACATTGGCGTAACGATCGCCGGGAAAGCTATTGGCACTGCCAACATCTAACGCCACTTGGGCCTCTTCAACCAGCGTCTTGTACAGGCGCGAGGTTCGACCGCTCAGCAAAATACCGTCAATCATGCTGTAAACGACGCTGTCTGGATCGTTGATGCCGGGACGGTGGTAACCCTCCAAATACCAGGGCTGGGTCGGTAGGGTGAGGGTAAATTCTTTAGGTTCAGTTTGGGGAGGCTCGACCACCTCAACGATGGGCGGGGCACTACGAGCCTGATAGCGGCCAAAGTAGGCGTTAGCCAGCGCTTCTACATTCGCTGGATCTACATCGCCCACAATCGTGGCCACCAAATTATCGGGCCCGTAGTAGGTGTCGAAGAATTCGGCAATGTCCTCCCGCGTGGCCTGGCGTAGGTCAGCTTCATATCCAATCACCGGACGGCGATAGGGGTGCTCATCAAAGGAAACTTCCAGGAACTTTTCCACCATCTGACCAATGGGGGAGTTGTCTACCCGCATGCGGCGCTCTTCGAGAATGACTTCCTTCTCTTCGTAGAACTCTCGGAATACCGGATCTAGGAAACGCTCAGACTCCAGCGACATCCACAGCTCTAGCTTATTAGACGGCAGGCTATAGAAGTACCGGGTGGCATCGGCAGAGGTGGTAGCGTTGAGGCCACGGCCACCGGCCTGTTCGATAATCTGACCAAACTTATTCTGCTCAACGTAACTGGCGGCCTCAACACGGGTGGCCTCAAACTGCGATCGCAACGCCGCCACCTGTTCAGCATCGCCCGCCTGTTCAGCGGTCATCAGCTGGTCAAACAGCACATCGAGTTCATCCAGCAGCTTAGACTCTGCGGCATAGTCCCGCGTGCCAATTTTGGTCGTGCCCTTAAAGGCCAAATGCTCCAAATAGTGGGCAACGCCGGTCTTGCCGTCCTCCTCGCTAGCCGCGCCCACATTGGCGTAGAGCATAAACGACACCACAGGGGCAGCATGGCGCTCTAGCACAATGAATTTCATGCCATTGTCGAGGGTGAACTCAGTGACCTCGCCTGCCACCCGATCAATAAAGGCTTGATTGCTCCCACTCGCAGACTGCGCCCAGGCAACCGGAGAGCCCGCCAGCCACAGCACTACCACGAGTAATCCGGAGATGACCCCCTGCCACCAGCGACGCGCTGCCCCTGGGACAATGCCGTCCCCCTTACTCCTATCCCTTGCCGCAAATACCGAAGATCCGGCCCATTCCATAGCCTTTTGCCTGAACATTACCGTTCATTAGCATAGGAAGTTTTTTGACAATTGTGTGATCCAATCAGACAGAAATGGTAGAGAGCCTGAGATTTAGAGGCCCAAGATGCTCATTTCAAGACATTCACGTCAAGACACACTGTCGGCGGGCACCGGTGACGTAAACCGATGACGCGCGAACCCCGAGTGGTGCCTTTCTGCGTAACGAATCCCGCAGTCAACGAATAAACCGCAGCCTATTGCCTACAGCGTTGACCGCTGCCGCGAGCCAAAACCTGATTTCAGCAGGGCCGTTCCAGCCCGTATCCGCAGGACTCTTTTCAACAGTCTGGTTCGACAGCGCTTACTGACGAACCCCCTGATAGTGATAAAACGTGTAGGTATCGAACAGTCCACCCACTAAGCTAAGGGTCACGCTAATCGTCAATACCCCTTGCCAGACGCTGCCGCTACCAAAGGTGGATAAAATACCGAGAGTATGGGTCAACCCCGTCTCCCCAAAGCCCGCTAGGGGAGAAAATTCTGCCATCGTGAGCAACCCTAACAGCAAGCCAATCGTCAGGAAGGGCAGGCAAAAGCAAACGACCAGCGTTGTCGTGAGTGAAGTCAGAAACATCCCCAGATTTGTCATTGTGCTAACTCCGAGCCGCTGACGCAGGCCAGCGGATGAATAGGATAGGGTTACGGGTTCTGCATGTCCTACAAGGTTAGGGGTATTTTCTAGATACTGACGTCACCTAATTGACATCTTGAGGAATCTTAAATCTATATAAAATTAGATCGTGAAATCACGATAAAGTCAGTGCGTTTTGTGAACCTATGGATCTAAACGTGTCAACCTTGGAAAAATTCCAAAATCAGAACGTTTTTCCCGTTCAGAATCGTTAGGTTCGGCATATAGCAGGCGCAGGGTTGGTAAACCCAGTCGACTGCGTTGGGGGGCTCCAACATAGAGGGCTCCAACTTGGGGGGCTCCAACATACAGGACGTCAGCGCCAGGAACTGTCCCTAGCAATTCGACGAAGGCAACAGTCATTAGAGTATTTAAGGGGATCCATTTGAAAGGAGTGTCCTTTGGCCGATAGCTTTATCACCTCTGGTCTTAGCCAATGGAGCCGACGGGCGCTAGCAGCTCTGCTGCTGGGCGGGCAAGTTTTGATTCACTTGCTATCGCGACCGCTGCATCGGCGTAATACGGTTGAGCAAATGGCAGCGGTTGGCCCCGAGTCGCTGCTGATTGCGCTAGTTACTGCCGCCTTTGTCGGCATGGTCTTCACCATTCAGGTCACCCGAGAATTTATTAACTTTGGCGCCGGCAGCGCGGTGGGGGGCGTGCTGGCCCTCACCCTGGCACGGGAGTTGGCACCGGTGCTGACAGCGGTGGTCTTGGCCGGTCGAGTGGGTTCAGCCTTCGCCGCCGAGATTGGCACCATGCAGGTGACCGAACAGATTGACGCCCTCCAGCTTTTAAAGACAGACCCCATCGATTACCTGGTCATTCCCCGGGTGGTTGCCTGCGCGCTCATGCTGCCGCTGCTGAGCATCCTGGCATTTATTACCGGCATGACGGGCGGGCTGATCGTGTCTAACTTGCTCTACGGCATTTCCCAAACCGTGTTTTTAGACTCGGCTCGAAACTTCCTGGGCGTCTGGGATCTCCTCAGTGCCATGGTCAAAGCACTGGTCTTTGGTGTCATGGTGGCCATTATTGGCACCAGCTGGGGCATGACCACTACGGGGGGTGCCAAGGGAGTGGGCCAATCCACTACGACGGCGGTTGTCACAGCCCTCTTAGCCATTTTTACCGCTAATTTCTTCCTGTCCTGGATCATGTTTCAGGGAACGGGCAGTGCTCTGATGAACTTTTAGCGCCACTGGCGACCGAGCGCAAAGCGCCACTGGCGACTGAGCTAAAACTAACATCCGGGACTCACAACGAAGGATTAACCAATAAGGGATTAACAAACGGGCTATGGCAGACCTGCAGACGGTATCGACAACGCCAGCGACGGATGAAACCACGGTGTTATCCCCCAGCTTTAAGCTGCCGTTAGGACTCGGTGCGATCGCACTTCCCGTTTTACTCTGGCAACCCTGGGGGGGTGCGCCCGTGCTGCTCCTGGCAGCTTTTTTGGCCATACAGACGGCCCGAATTCGGCTAGCCTTCACCCCTCAGACACTAGACGTCCGACTGGGAGAGCGATTGTTACGACAGTTCCCCTATGCTGAATGGCTCAATTGGGTGATCTTCTGGCATCCTGTGCCCATCCTCTTCTACTTTCGAGAGGTGAATAGCATTCATTTTTTGCCCGTCTTATTTAACGCTAACGAGCTCACGACACAGCTTGAGCAGCACATTCCCCTGGCCACGCTTCAAACCTCGCCCAAGCCTGAGCCATAACCGACATCGGCAGCGCGGACTAGCGGCTAGAGGCGTCGGCAAGGACCAGTAGCGAGGGGCCCCGGAGAGCCCTGTAAACCGCTATCTTGCTCACGCCCCAGCGAACTCGTATGCTGACGGTACTGTATTTTCTGATGCACCCCCGGTACCCTCCTGCTTCCAGACGATCCGTCACCGGACTCATCAGCCCCCCCTTCATCCCCTCCCCCCTCCTCACCTGACATCGCTACGTCCGGCAGTCCCACTGGCGTCAGCCGCCCCTCCCTATCGGTACAGCCTGCACCCACGTTTGGTGGCTCTGCCGACATGGAACGCCTTATCCAGGCGGGCCTCAGTGAGTTAGCACAGCGCCGCCGCAGTCTTGAGCGTGACATTGAACAGCTCGAACGACGCAAGGCCCGACTAGAGGCTGAAATGCGCCGTAATTTTGCTGGGGCCTCCCAGGAGTTAGCGATTCGGGTACAGGGCTTCAAGGATTACCTGGTGGGCAGCCTCCAGGACCTGGCCACCGCGGCCGAGCAGCTTGAATTAGCAAAACCCAACCCTGCCCCCAGCCGCGAACCCGCCCGCACAAACTCCACCCAGCCGACCCCGCCCAGAGCCGACACGCCCCCAAGCACGGCGGCTTTTGCCAGCCAACGCTTCGAAGAGCAGCGAGAGCGCGTCCGCAGCCTCATCGACCAGTACCGGACGCGCCCAGACTACTACGGCCCGCCCTGGCAAATTCGCCGAACCTTTGAGGCCGTCCATGCCGATAAGGTTAAAAACTGGTTCTTTACCCAGGGCGGACGCGGCGCCGTCAAAAGCATGGGCAGCCGCCTGCAAAATGTCGTCGTGGCCTCGGCAGCAATTTCTGTGCTGTACACCCTCTATGGCAACCGTCTATGTGTGCTGGTCTTGGCCAACACCCCAGAACGGCTCGGCGAATGGCGACGTTGGATGCAGGATTGCCTAGGCATTTCCCGGGCCGACTTTGGCACCAATCGGGGCATTATGCTGTTTGAGGCCACAGAGCCCCTAGCCCAGCGAGCTGAACGGCTCGTGGATAGTGGCCGACTGCCGATCATTATTGTTGATGACAGCGAAGAAAAGATCTCGCTGTCAGCCCTGCGGTTCCCCCTGTGGTTGGCATTTGCGCCAGATCCCGCCAATCCCACCTCTGACGAATATTACTAGCGACTATTACTCACGCGCATTACCAATAATTCATTCTCGCTGGGGGTCATCACCCCCTAAACTGAAGCTGTTGGCGTCAGGAGAGGCAGCATGGTTTGGGGTGCGATCGCAGCAATTTTGCTGACGGGATATTTGCTCGGGGCGACACCGACGGGCTACATCGTAGCCCGCCTGGTCAAAGGCATTGACATTCGAGAACACGGCTCAGGCAACCCCGGAGCCACCAACGTCTTTCGCACCGTTGGTAAAGGTGCCGGCATTACCGTTCTGCTGATTGACCTCCTTAAAGGGGTCGCCGCGGTCCGGTTAGCCTGTCCGTTATTAACGACATTGGGTCAAGCCCTCGTCCTACCCCCTGTTTCCGAAGCCACCCTAGCTTGGGTGATCACTCTTGCCGGGCTCTGTGCGCTGCTGGGGCACAGTCGCTCAATCTGGCTCAACTTTACCGGCGGCAAGTCAGCGGCTACCGGACTGGGCGTTGTATTGGCCTTGGCCTGGCCCGCGGGTGTGGGTGTGGCACTGATGTTTGCCATCACCTTTGGCCTCTCTCGAATTGTGTCCCTCGGATCAATTCTGGCAGCACTCTCCGCCCCAGTGATTATGATCGCACTCCAGCAACCGCTGCCCTTTAGCCTGTTGGCAACAGCAGGCGGCGCCTATGTCGTTCTACGGCATCGCAGCAACATTGGCAGACTGCTAGCCGGAACCGAACCGCGACTGCGCGCTGCCGACTCCACCTCAGAGTGAATCATCCACCTCAGAGTGAATCATCCACCTCAGAGTGAATCAAGAGAGTAAGTCAAGTTAGACGCCCTAAGCGCCCAGTTCTCGGGAGCGACGCTCTGCGGCCCGAACCGCCTCAATGAGCGCCGTACGCAGTCCCAGCTCTTCGAGACAGGCAATACCGGCAATCGTTGTGCCCCCCGCACTGGTAACGCGGTCTTTGAGCACAGCAGGGTGCATCCCCGTCTGGTCAATCAACTGAGCGGTACCCAGCACCGTCTGTAGGGCCAACTGATTGGCTACATTACGCGGCAGCCCCGCGGCCACGCCACCGTCTGCCAAGGCCTCAATCACAATGGACACGTAACCTGGCCCCGAGCCCGACAGGGCGGTCACGCCATCCATCCAGGCTTCCGGCACCTGAATCACTTGCCCAACCGCCTCAAAAATCTGCCTCGCCATTTGCGTCTGTTCGGGAATGGTGCGACTCCCGGGTGCGATCGCAGTCACACCCGCCCCAACCGTTGCAGGGGTATTGGGCATAGCACGCACCACCGGCCAACCCGGCAGCCCGGCCTCCAAACGCGACAAACTGATGCCTGCCAAAATTGACAGCACCAGCGGCGGGACGTCACAGCTGACGCCCTGAAAATCTCGACTGACCTGATCAAAAACCTGCGGCTTTACAGCCAACAAAACAACGTCCGCAGCCTCAATCACCTCGCGGTTACTGGACGTTGTACCAATCGTATATTGCTCGGATAAGAGCTGCCGTCGCTCCGGCGAGAGATCGGCAACAATGAGAGACTCTGGCTTGTAAATACCCTGCAGAATAAGGCGGGATAACAGCGCTTCTCCCATTACCCCGCCACCAATGATGCCAAGTTTAGCTTGCAAGAGAAGAGACCCTCCGCGTGAAGCCCCACAGCTCCCTAAGAATACCGTGAAATGGGTCGTCCCACCCGGCACTCCTCAATCTCGCAACGCGAAACGATAGAGTATTCAACCATGTCGTAACAAAATACAGCGCCAAATCGTCTGGCTTTGTCGGTCACCTTAGTCGGCCTCGGATGCAGTCAGCCTCGGAGGCAGTCGGCCTCGGAGGCACAGCACCAACA
>JBCBOC010000549.1:0-3506 GCA_039821475.1 Cyanobacteria bacterium J06632_22
AATGCGAAAGTCGCAGGCTGCCCCCAACCGTTCACAATAGTACCGCCCGTTCCTGTTCTTTTCGTGGGCCATGTGCTGGTCTCGGTTGGGACTAACGCGGCCATTGCGCTGACCCGTTTCAGGATCTATCTTCTCTAAAAAGCGTTTGAGGTCAGGGGAGCAAAAGCCGTAAGTAAGCTGGAATGCCTCTGGGCCAAAGTTGGTGATGATGGGGTCGAGGATATGCTGATTCAGGGCTCGTATGGCGTTTAGGGTTTCCTCACCATTTTTAGGAAACGGAGCAATCTGGTCTGCATAGCGTCGGTAGGTTTGTGTGCAGGTACAGAAGTCGGTCAGTGTGAGGTACTGACCGACTGCAATATGCGCTTCGTTCATCTGTTGTTTTGTGGGGTACGCAGCCGACAATAGTCAAGAGCATGGATGTTGGGCTTCGGTCCCAATATTTTTATGAACTGTGTCGAGCTTTATCACAATTCTGCCCATTAGTGGTCATGCTAAGAGGGTACGTACCTTAAACGTTTTCATGCGCCATGCGCCCACTGTAGACTCGCCCGACTCACCTGACGCGGAGGAAAGTCATCCAACTGCTCGGCCCCAGTTTTCCTTCTGGCAGCTTTGGAATATGAACGTGGGCTTTCTGGGCATCCAGTTTGGCTGGGGGCTGCAGATGGCGAATATGAGTTCAATTTTTGAGCATCTGGGAGCCAATGCCCACGAAATTCCGATTCTGTGGTTGGCTGCACCATTGACAGGGCTACTGGTGCAGCCCATTGTGGGCAATTTGAGTGACTATACCTGGGGGCCGCTGGGGCGCAGGCGACCTTATTTGTTAGTCGGGGCCATCACCGCGTCCATTGCCCTGATCTTCATGCCCAGTAGTGGGGCGCTGTGGATGGCGGCGGGGCTGCTGTGGATTCTCGATAGCAGTGCCAATGTCAGCATGGTGCCGTACCGCGCCTTTGTAGGGGACCTGCTGCCCAAGGAGCAGCGCACCCAGGGGTTTGCCATGCAGAGTGTGATGGTGGGGATGGGTGCGATCGCAGCTTCTCTGATGCCTTGGCTGCTCAATCATATTTTTGCGGTGGACCCCACCACCAGCAGCCTGCGTCAAATTCCCCTGACGGTGGAAATCTCCTTTTACCTGGGGGCAGCGCTATTTCTTAGCACAGTGCTGTGGACGGCCATTACCACCCCAGAGCGGCCCCCTAAAGACCTGGAACAGTTTGAGCAGCGTAAGGCCGAGCGGGGTGGCGTGCTCAATAGCCTGACCGAAACCTGGCAGGCCCTGGGCCAAATGCCGACGACGATGCGCCAACTGGCCTGGGTGCAGGTGTTTACCTGGCTGGGCATTTTCTGTTTCTTTCTGTACTTCCCGCCGGCGGTGGCCCGCAATATTTTTGGTGCGGTGGACCTGTATTCAGCCACCTATGACGAAGGCATTGAGTGGGCCGGGGTGTGCTTTGGCGTATTCAACGCGGTGTGTGTGGCCTTCTCGTTCTTGCTGCCGACGCTGACCCGTTGGCGCGGTCGCAAGCCGGTCCATAGCTTTTGCCTAACCTGTGGGGGCGTGGGGCTGATTGGCCTGCTGTGGATCCACCAGCCCATGTGGCTGCTGCTGTCCATGGTGGGTTTTGGCTTGGCCTGGGCCAGTGCTCTGTCCATTCCCTATGCCATGCTGACTAATGCCATTCCCCAACAGCAGCGGGGCATTTACCAGGGCATTTTCAACTTCTTTATTGTGCTGCCCGAAATTGCGGTTTCCCTGGGATTTGGCTGGGTGATGCAGCACTGGCTGCATGAAGATCGGCTCTCGGCGGTGGTGCTGGGGGGTGTATTTCTGCTGGTGGCCGCAGCCCTGACGCCTTGGGTGACGCTACCGGCGGATCTATCAAATGATCCTGGTGAGTCGGCGGGGGATTTAGGCAAACTAGGGGAGAGCGAGGTCGTGAAGTAGCGAATGTTGTATTCGCCTCCACCTTCCGTCATCCTAATAAAATCTAGACGACGAAAAAATCTGTGCAAATTGCTCCCCCACAATGGACGCGCCCGGCGTGGACTCGCCCGGACCGGCTGACCCAGCTATTGCTGCTGGCGGCGACGGTGCTGGTGTACAGCGTGCTGAGCATGGCCATTGGCAATTCGCTGTTCGTAAGCTACGTGGGGGCGTCGCATCTGCCGCTGGCTTTTGTGCTGATTGGTCTGTGCTCGATTCCGGCCTATGGGCTGTTTTCCCAGGTGGTAGACCGCTACAGTCGGCCGGTGCTGTTCCGTTGGGTGCTGCTGGCGTCGGTTGCGATCGCAATGGCCCTACGCTTTCTGCTCAATACTGAATCTCCGGCAGCCTACTATGCGCTGCTGATCGCCGTCTTTTTTCAGTGGGATTTTCACAACAATGTGCTGTACCCCAGCCTGCTGACGGATTATTTCACCACCTTGGAGTACAAGCGCTACGCGCCCTATATCGGCATTGCCCAGGCGGTGGGGACACTGATGGGGGGTGGCCTGACGACGCTGCTGTCCCACTACCTGCGTACGCGGGACCTGCTGATGGTGCTGCCGGTGGTGTTCTTTTTGGGCATTGCCCAGCTGCTGTATCTAGAAAGCTCCCAGCGCCAGCTCAATACAGTTAAGACCGAGCCCGTGGGTCTGTTGGAGTCGCTACAGACCTTTCCCGACCTTGTGAAGCGCTACCCGCTGGCGCTGTTTTTGGCGGGCAGTAGCTTTTTGCTGGTAATGATTTACCTCAGCTCCGAGTTTCTGTGGTTTACCATCTATGGCCAGAATTTCACTGATCAAGAACTGACGGGCTTTTTGGGCCTGATGCGGATTTTGATCAGCGTGGTGCAGGTGGCGGTCATTTATGGTGTGACCCGGCCCCTACTCAAAAATGTCGGCGTGGCCCGGCTGAATGCGGTGTATCCGCTCACCACCCTGGCGAGCTTTGGCGGGCTATTGGCCAGTTTTGGACTGCCCAGTGCGATCGCACTGCACGTCAACGGCGATGCGCTGTATAAGGCCATCAACCTGCCGGTGCACCAGCTCAACTACAACGCCATTCCCCGCGAGTTTATTGGCCGCATTCGCACCCTCAGCGACGGGGTGATTTATGCGGTGGGGCTGACCCTGGTAGGGCTGCTGCTGTGGTTAGGGGAGCATACCTTGACCCTGACCCAAATTACCGCCGTGGTCACGGGGTTAACGGTGCTATTTTTGCTGGTGCGCATTCCCACCGGGCGCTTCTATGCCAATGGCCTAGAGGACCTGATTCGCTCTAACAGTCTGGAGCTAGACGAGTTTGATACGGTGCCCATTCCAGTGACGCCCCAGTCTGCCGAGGCCGTGCGGGAGCTGTTGACGGACCCAGACCGCTATACCCAGCTCAAGGGACTAGAGCTGGCGGCACGGATGGGCTCGACCGATGAGTTTTTGCCGGAGGTGGAGGCTTTGATTTCTGGGGTCGACGAAGGCCTCTATGGCGGTGCGATCGCACTCTTTACCCAGACGCC
>JBCBOC010000097.1:0-8957 GCA_039821475.1 Cyanobacteria bacterium J06632_22
AACCTCTTGAGGATTAATGGGGCAGATGGAACTATCATCTGACTCATTTTTTTGATATGTCCTTTTGATATGTCCTTTTGATATGTCCTCATGAAGGACAATATCAAAAGGTGTTCGCGCGACGGTCCTAATGCCTGGTGGCCAGTGGGTATAGCTCGCGACATTTCTCTCCCTTTAGGGGCGCTCTGGGTAGTTTATGTTCTCTATTTTTATCCTGACCTACAACGAAGAGTTGGATATTGCGGCCTGTATTGAGTCGGCCTTAATGTCGGACGATGTGATTGTTGTGGACTCCTTTAGTCAGGATAGAACGGCTGAGATTGCCCAGCGCTACCCGGTTCGGTTTATACAGCATCGGTTTGAGAGTCATGGCAAACAGCGGACTTGGATGCTCGAGTCGGTGCCCGTCAAACATGACTGGGTCTATGTGCTGGAAGCCGATGAGCGGATGACCCCGGCGTTGTTTAACGAATGTCTTCGGGCAATGCGCTCATCGGAGCATGTTGGGTATTACGCGGCAGAACGGGTCATGTTCATGAATCATTGGATTCGTCACAGTACCCAATATCCGCGTTATCAGCTGCGACTGCTCAGGCGTGGGCGAGTGTGGTTTGATGACTACGGTCACACCGAGCGTGAGGTGATTAACGGGACCGCAGGCTTTTTGACGGAGACCTATCCCCACTACACCTGCAGTAAAGGATTTAGCCGCTGGTTCGAGAAACATAACCGCTATTCCTCTGATGAGGCAGCGGAAACCCTACACCAGCTTCAGCGGGGCGGGGTCGCTTGGCGACAGCTTTTATTTGGCCAGACTGAGGTCAGTCGGCGTCGCGCCTTGAAGGACCTCTCGTTACGGATGCCATTTCGCCCCTTGGTGCGGTGGTTTTATATGTATTTTATTTTGGGTGGCGTTTGGGATGGCCGGGCCGGGTTTGCCTGGTGTACCCTCCAAGCCTTTTATGAATATATGATTGTGCTCAAAACCTGGGAACTGCAGCAGGCTGACCGGCTTGCAAAGACCTCTGCGGCAGCTGCATTGCCAGACAGCGTCCCGGTTGGGGCTAGCGTTGACCGCTGAGGGCACATACCCTATACAATGCGTCAGGTCAGACTGACGTTGTGTGGATGATTAACCCATGCCGGTTGACTACGACCTCGCCATTGTGGGAGGAACCCTGGCTGGGCGTTGGGCCGCCCTCCATGCCGCTCAAATGGGAGCCCGTGTTGTGCTGGCGGAGCCGCCAAGTCCACAGCCGCGCCTAGCCAGCGAGACCCTGCCGTTAGGCCAGGGGGCGGCGCTGGCAGAAGGGGTGATGGGACACGGCTCCGTTGTGCTCTCCGTCTCGGCATTAGCTGTTAACGGTGTGGATGTTGTCCTGGAGTCCCCTGTCTTTGAGGCCATGCAGCCGGTGCGCCTCAGGGTTGGCGATCGTCATTTGAGTGCGCGACGAGGGTTACTGGCAATGGCGGGGGCGGTTCGCCGCTATGACCTGCCGGCGGTGATGGCTTGTCAGCCCTGCACACCGGCCGATTTTTCAGCCACGGCATGGCCCCAGCGAGTGGCACTGGTGGGCGCACAGGCCGCTACGGTGGAGTGGGCGACGGCCTTAATTCAGCGGGGGATAGCGGTTACTTTGGTGCCCCCCGGCCAGCGAATACTGCCAGCGGAAGATATCGACATTCAGCGGTTGGTAACGGCCCAATTGCGGGCGCTAGGCGTCCGCTGGGGGATGCCGACCCACGGTGTTCTCGCAGACGGTCAAATTGGGCTCAAAGCCGCTGCCGACGATCGCCCGATCTCAGTGGAACGGGTGGTGCTAACGGACTCTAGTCCCCCTGATTTAGCGGGGCTAAATCTGCCCGGATTAGCAACGTCGGGGCCGCTATCAGTCAATGCCTATCTCCAAACCCAATATTCTGACCTCTATGCCATTGGTGCAGTTTTAGGCGGTGAAGACCGACTGGCGTTAGCTAGGGCTGAGGCCGAGATCGCAACTGAGAATGCGTTGTTTTGGCATCGTCGTGTCCTACGCTATGACCGTCTGCACTATAGTCTGAGGGCGTTGACGCCCATTGGTCGGGCGGGGCTGACGGAGCAGCAGGCCCGTCGCTACTGCAATGAAGTCGCTGTGTATCAGAGCGGGGCAGCGGGGCAGTTAAGGTCTGCCCCTGTGATGCTAGATGCAGCCGCTGACTGCGCTATGGACTTTTGTAAGCTGGTGGTGGCGGATGGGCTGTTAGTGGGCGTTCACCTGATGGGGGAATCCGCCGAGGTTGCGATCGCACTGCTGGCGCCTTATCTTGGGCAGTCGCCTGATCGGCTAGTAAATGCGCGTGTCAACGGTCTGGAGGACTCGAATGGTCTAGCCGGGCAAATCGATGGCGCCCTTGCTCAATATCGAGACCGTCGGTGGCGGCCGGGCACCTGGCGGCGAGACTGGGCCGAAAATTGGTTCAACTGGCGTCGCAGTCGCTAAACCTTGGCTTTTGGAGCAATGACAGGTCACGCTAGAGAAGTCCCCCTGGATCGGGTTGGGGACGATGCTCGAAGCGTCGCCATTGGGCCGGGGGTGGGGTCAGAAACTCGTAGGAGCCTGCGGCCTGTGGGGCAGCCGTCATGACAATGTCAAAGGATAGCGATACCCTGACCTGGTCCGTATGGTTGATGCTGACGGCATGGCGCTGCTTAGAGGGAAACAGCATCAGCCGCCCCGCCACGGGCCAGTACACCGCCTGGTCCTGATTCAGAAAATTCCACTGGGCAATGATGTCGGTATTTTCGATGCCGAGGCCAGGGCTAACTTCGTTTTGGCGAGCGTCGTCAAAGAAAACCAGGCTGCCCGCTTCGTCCCCACCGGGGTCGGGAACGGCAATGTAGTACACCGCGCTGATATTCGACGTTCGATGGCTATGGCTGCCCACCTCCTGCAGCGGTTGGGAGACGACTGGCCAGGCGCGCTGAATGTATAGCTCAACTTGGCTAAGGTCGAGGCCTAGTTCTTGTAGGTATTGAACGGTGTGGATTTCCACCTGTTGAACCACCCAGGCAAAGCGCGGGTCTAAATGAATCTGTTCAACCCCATGCAGGTCGCCTGTCCAGGCCATGTCGGGGAAATTTCGCGCGACTTGAGCCGCGGCTTTCAGCTGATGCACCGCGGTGAGTAATGTCTCTTTATGGTCAGCGGCCTCGGCTAAATCCTCGTAGTAGATGCCCAGGGGGAACCAGGTGTCTAGCGGCATCAGCAGCAACAACAACAGCCCCATCAGTGTAGGTGCTGATGGGGCGAATGGGCGGTTTCTGTCGGACGGTTGCAGTGGCAGGGTGGGTCAACCTATGGGCAACCCTATGGACCCAGGGCGCCGGACTGCAGGATTAAGGTCTTCAGCGCTACGAGCTGCCCTTCGTAACGGCATAGATGCAATAAAGGTTAACCAAACTGTATGCCTGCAAGCTGTTGTAGGCACATCAGGAACAGCCTGGCGTTGGGCATGCTGCCGTAGGTGAAGCCGTATTTTCCCTTCCCGGACCACCATTTGGCATCGCGATGAACGAACCGAAACTGGCCAGCGTTGAGCTGAACCTGTTTCATGTCTGCTACAGTGGCGCGCTGGCTTTCGCCGGCAGGCGTGACAAACTCTAAGAAGTTACTGCCCACTTTGACCGATTGCACCTCTTTGCCGACGGGAAACTCCACATAGCCTTTTTCGGCCAGGTCTTGGTTGGCAAACTTGAGTAGGCGCTGGGTCCAAATTATTTCGGCGGCGGCACCTAAATGAAAGACATGCCAGGGCTCGGGTAACCCCTTCTCGTTGTGGTACGACCCATTAATTACGTACTCTGACTGGCCGCGCTGCTGCCAACTAAAGCGATAGTTGGTGCGCTGATAGGCGCCATTTTTGTAGACGCGGGTTTGTTGGGTGCGCAGCTGGGCGGCGTCTTCAAATTGCATGACCTTGGCGGTCGGGGTGGCTGTGGGGGACCCTTTGAGGGCGTACTGGGCGATGCCCTGTTCCCCCAGGTAGGAGCATTCAGCCCTAAAGATACCGTCATCGTAGTAGCACCAGCCCCCGAATGCGATCGCAGCGACCCCACCAACGCCCAGGGAAATAGGGGGTGCCGCTGACAGTGCCAGTAACACAATGCCCACAAAGAAGCCGATAGCAATACCCCCCACAACAGGCCCCAATAGCCTGTCCTTTAGTGATTTCTTTTTCGGCTGAACCAGCAGGCTAGTGCTGGCCGATATCACCGGGCCGATAGCTTCAGGAGGGGCGATAAAAAATAATCTGTCATCGGTGAGGGGGACACCGGCATGATTTTTAAGGCCCGGACTTGGATGCCAGGCGGGTTGAATAGGAGATTCCATATCTGACTACGAAGGATGACAAAGATGACAAATCAAGCGGTCGATGTCGTGATCATCAGCACATATCCACCCTATTCCGGCAGTGATGGGCGCGTCGTCGGTGGTTTTCCGTGATGTGGTGATGGGATCCGGTATGTTGTGAGTAGAAAGGTGTCTATGTATCGCGTTACCCTATGTCGCAGCGGAAACTTCCCGATTGTGTTGCCACTACAGAGGGCGTGGTTGTCCCAGGCTATGTGGTAGCAGGGCACCAAGTGGCCTCGGGGCAGGCGAATGACCCGCGCTTCCCCAGGGGGACACTGCGCCTGCAAATGCCTGTGTTCGCTCGGCTGGGGCTAGACTTGTCCGGCTATTATCCCGGGACGATCAATGTCTCTATTGCGCCCTACGAGTATGCTGTTGTTCAGCCCAAAGTTACCCTTCGACAGGTCAAGTGGGCCTCAGATTGTCCCGCGGAAGACTTTTCTTTCCTAGACTGTGCGCTGGTGCTCGACGGGGCTGAGCAGCCGGTACAGGGGCTGGTGTACTATCCCCACCCTGAGACCAAGCCAGAACACTTTCAAGATCCGCAAACGCTGGAGGTGTTAGCGCCCCTGATTCCTGGCCTTGGCTATGGTCAGGCGGTCCAACTTCGGCTCCCACCTGAGCAGATTAGGGTCACGGCAGCTAATGGCCGTGAGTGGAACAGTATGCGATAGCGTTAAAGTGCTCCTGTAGCAGGGACCTTACTGTTGGAAACTGTTCTTCTAGGCGATTAATTCTAGACGATTAATTCTAGACGATTAAGACGATGGGGATGAGGTGCCATGAAAATTCGCCGTGTGACCATAGAGGATATTGAACCGCTCTTTGAGATACGCACTAGCGTGACCGAAAACTACCAGTCACGGGAAGAGATTGCTGCGCTAGGGATTACGCCCAAAACGGTGGCTGACATGCTGCAGCACGGCTGTGCGGCTTGGTTGGCCGAGCAAGCCGGGCAAGGCATTGGGTTTGCGATCGCAAATGCAACTGAGCAAACCATTTTTGGCATTTTTATCCGTCCCGAGTTTGAAGGCCAGGGCGTGGGCCGCGCCCTGATGGCCGAAGCCGAGCACTGGCTATGGTCCCAGGGTGCAGTAGAGATCTGGCTATTGACGGGCAATGACCCCAACCTCAGAGCCTATGGATTTTATCAACATTTGGGTTGGCAGAATGTTGGCGTTGTCGAGGCGGGTGACTTTGCCGGTGAAGTGAAGTTTATCAAGCGTGCCCCGTCGAAAGGGGAGACGCCATCAGATTAGGCCAGCAGGGCGATGGGCTGCTGAGGCGCGATAGCGCGAGCAGCCTGGGTGTGCTGCCGATGAATGGGAATTTGGATAATGAACTCAGTGCCCTTGCCCATCTGTGAATTACACCGAAGAGAGCCGCCATGTTTTTCGGTGACGATCTTGTAGCTGATAGACAGGCCTAATCCGGTCCCTTTGCCCACCGCTTTGGTGGTAAAGAACGGATTAAACAGCTTGTCCATAATGTGATCTGGAATGCCAGACCCATTGTCTCGAATGTAGATTTTGATGTGTTCGTCGGCAGTTAATTCGGTAAATATCGAGATTTGATTGGGATGCGCTTCTATTTCTTCATAGCTGCGGTTTTCGTTGATAGTTTCGAAGGCATCAATGGCATTACTCAAGATATTCATGAAGACTTGATTCATTTGCCCGGCGTAGCATTCAACCTTGGGCAGGCGGCCATAGTGCTTGATGACTTCAATCTCGGGCTGTCGGCTGTCGGCCTTCAGTCGATGGGCCAAAATGACAAGCGTGCTGTCAATTCCCTCATGGATATCCACGCGCTTAATTTCGGCTTCGTCTAGGCGCGAAAAATTTCTTAGGGATAGGACGATTTCACTAATTCGCTGTGTCCCTAGGTTCATCGACTGGAGAATCTTGACCGAGTCCTCTACCAGAAAATCTAGCTCTAACGTTTTCAACTCTTCTGTTATCGCATCGGGCAGCGCTGAGCAGTGTTGTTGATACAGCTGAATGGCTTCGATGAAGTCCGTGATATAAGTTTCAAGATGTCCAAGATTGCCTTGAATGAAGCTGACCGGATTGTTAATTTCATGGGCGACGCCGGCAACCATTTCGCCTAGGGCAGACATTTTCTCACTTTGGACGAGGACGGCTTGCGTGGCTTTAATTTCGGAGAGCGCTGCTGTTAGGGTTTCTGACTTTTCTTGCTCCTGTTGTAACAGTTGCTTGACCTGGGTAATCAGACGGTTTAAGACGGCGGATAGTGTGCCCACCTCATCTGCGCCGGTCACAGGCACCTGAAGATCAAAATTAGACGTCTCAATGACTTTCTCGGCTGTTGCTGCAGCATGCTTGACGGACGAAGAGATGGTTCGACTCAGGAGAAACAGCAAAATAATGGCGAAGAGTAACGATGCCAGCGAACTGGCAACAATCACCCGCAGTCGAAATATTGCGACCCTATCAAAGGTTGCCTGAGCTTGGTAGAGCTGTGCTTCTGAGTTTTCCAGAAGCTCCTCTACGAGACCCAGAAATTGGTAAGCATCTTGCCGCAGTGCTTGGTTATTAAAGCGGGTTAGCTCTACCTGTAGGGCCCGACGTTCTGCTTCAGAAAGTTTCTCCAGATCCGTCTGGTCTAGCTTGCTGGTTAGGTTGGCTAAGTCCGCCTGGAATGTGGCATAGCTGTCGGTCAGTTCAGCAATCAGTTCCCGCTCCCGTCGGTCGTAGGGGGTATTCCCGTGGACGATGCCATGATTGTCTTTGTAGTTATGCCAGGCGGCAGTAAAGCTTTCCTTGTCTGCGACAAACGTTTCGTAGACAAAGGTCCACTGGGATAAATCGTTGAGGGTTAAAATCGCACCCTTTTGGTGCAGGTGCATTTGCAGGGACTTAACCTGGAGCTCGTGGAGCATTTCGTGCTCGGCGTCGCTATCTTGGATATCGGCCTGGGCTGCGTCAAGATAGGACTCTGCAAAAAACCAGCCTGTGGTAGCCCCCATGATTGCAATACTGCTGGCCAACCCAAAACTCCAGCCAATTTTGGCCTGCAGCTGTAAGTCGTTAAACCATTGGCCTAAGGAAGGGACAAAAGTCTTAAACAGCCCTTTTTTAGGAAAGGGGCTAACGTTTGAGAGTAGATGAGGAGTTTTAGACTGACGACTTAGGTTAGCCACTGTAGTAAAGCAATAAACGACATCCCAATTTTGCTCCTGCGCCTAAACCGTTACCGGGTGGGAGCCCTGTATCCGAAAAGCTTTGGAATACGCGGTCCCGATTAGTCATGGGGGATTGTCGGGGTTAGAGCAGAGGATAGACAAGCTTTTATTGATTAGAGTGCCCATCGCCATTTCTCGCGACACATGCTGGGCTCCCCCCCTCGGCTGCTGTAGCCTCAGAGATACAGACCTGAATTGACCCATCACCGTCCACAAACTGATGTGGCGGCTGTGATACAGCGAAATTTTAAGATGCCTCCTCCGTGTAAATTGCGCTAAAACGCTACCGATGCACAACCGTGCATCAACTGATGGGGCCATTGCGGACTTTACTGGGGTGACTGATGGGGGCATTGCGGACTTTGAGTGGACCGCTCAAATCATGATGAGTATGACTTAGGGGAGATGTGCCGGTAGCATGGATCCCCTAAGCTATTAGAAAGCTTGAGGGTGCCTGAGCCGAATCCGCCTCGGGCATCGTCATCTTGTCTATTGCTTATCCCGTTTTACATGCCTACACGTTCTACTGATCTCGTCAAAACCTACCTAGAAGAGATTGGCCAAATTTCACTGCTGACCCACGAAGAAGAAATCACCTTGGGTAAGGCGGTGCAGGCTTGGCAGGCTTTAGAGGCGATAAAGGCATCGATGGCTGAGAATGGTGCTGTGGCTGAACAGGACTGGGCCGCGGCGGCGGGGCTGGAGGTGGCTGAACTGAAGCGAATGGTGCGGGCCGGGCTGCAGGCGCATCAGCAGATGCTCAAGGCAAATCTGCGCTTGGTGGTTTCGATTGCCAAAAAGTACGTTAACAAGACCACCATCGACTTTTTAGACCTGATCCAGGAAGGGACGGTTGGGCTGGACCAGGGCGTCAAAAAGTTTGACCCGGCTAAGGGATATCGCTTTAGTACCTATGCCTACTGGTGGATTCGTCAGGCCATTACCCGTGCGATCGCAAGTCAGGGACGTACCATTCGGCTGCCTATTCACATTAACGAGAAGCTCAGTAAACTGCGAAAGGCGCAGCGGCAGACGATCCAGAAAACGGGACGTCCGGCAAAGGTCAAAGATTTAGCGGTAGCGTTGGACGAAACCCCCGAGCGCATACGTGAGCTATTGGAGTATGCCCGTCGCCCCCTGTCGCTGGATATGCGCATGGGAGAAGATAAAAATTCTGAACTGGGTGACCTGCTCGAAGACGAAGACACCCAAACTCCCGAGGCGTACGCTGCAGGCCAGTCACTGCGCGACAACCTAAGGCAAATGCTGATGGAGCTGACGCCCCAGCAGCGCCGCGTGCTGGAACTCCGCTACGGGCTGGACAATCGCGATCGCATGACGCTGGCTAAGATTGGCGA
>JBCBOC010000557.1:0-3465 GCA_039821475.1 Cyanobacteria bacterium J06632_22
CCCCAACTCCCCACTTCCCCACTTCACCAAACCCTCAACACCCAACCGGCCCTCTTCGCAATTGCCTACGGTCTTGTTGAACTGTGGAAATCCTGGGGCATTCAGCCCGATGTTGTTCTTGGCCACAGCATTGGCGAGTATGCGGCAGCCTGCACCGCTGGTGTGATGGATTGGGAAGCGGGCCTGCGGTTGATTGCGGCGCGGGGACGGCTGATGCAGGCCCTGCCAAAAGGTGGGGCAATGGCAGCGGTGATGATGGCACCAGCTGAGTCGTTAGAGGACTATTGGGTAGATGGGGTTGTGATCGCAGCCTACAACAGTCCAGTCAACACGGTGCTCTCTGGAGATGAAGCCCAGCTCGACCAGATACTACAAACCCTTTCGGAACAGGGCATTCAGGCTAAAAAACTGCGCGTCTCCCATGCTTTCCACTCGCCGCTAATGGCCCCGATGCTGGCGGACTTTACTGCCGTAGCCAAGACCATAGCGTACCGTTCACCCAAACTTAAAATTATCTCCACTGTCACCGGGACGGCCATCCAGGAAGAGATGGCCCAGGCCGACTACTGGGTGCGCCATATTTCCCAGCCAGTGCAGTTCTGTCAGGCAATGACAGCATTGAGGTCAGAGGTTACCGCTGACGCTGTTATCGAGATTGGCCCCAAGCCCACGCTACTGACCTTGGGGCAGCAGTGTCTGCCAGATTATGAGGCTCAGTGGCTGCCCAGTCTGCGCAGAGAACGGGACGGAACCACTAACGACCGTCGGACCTTACTGTCTAGCCTGGGCCAGCTTTACGCTCTAGGTACTGAGATAACCTGGCCCAGTCAGCCAGGACGGCGGGTAACGTTGCCCACCTACCCTTTCCAGCGACAGCGCTACTGGATTGATGTCGATTCGGTCAAGGCGCGGCCTCGGCAGCATCCGCTACTAGGGAACCGGCTGCGTCTCTCCCGCAGTGAATTGATTTACTTTGAGAACAAGATTAGTCCCACATCGGTGCCGTTTTTGCAGGAACATCAGGTTTTTGGCACGGCGGTGCTGCCTGCGGTGGGCTATTTAGAGATGGCGCTGGTAGCCGCGTCCGAGATGGGAAATGTGGGACTAACCGATGTGACCTTCCACCAAGCGCTGCTGTTGGAGCAAGCCTGCACTGTGCAGACCGTTATTGTGCCCGACCAAAACACCTTTGAGGTCCTCAGCCAGGATGCCCACGAGCAGTGGATTCTCCATGCCAGCGGTCGATTGACCTGCGGAGAGGAACTCTCCGCTGCCGTACTGGATGAGCTTGTAGCGGTCTGTCAAAAGGAGGTTATCGCTGCCGATTGCTATAGCCGCCTCCAACAACAGGGTGTCGCCTATGGCATTGGTTTTCGTGCCATTCAACAGGTTTGGACGGGCGAGAATCAGGTTTTGAGCCGTCTGCGATTGCCCGAGGCGCTGGTTTCTACGCAGTCACACTATCAACACCACCCAGTTCTGCTCGATGCCTGCTTGCAAAGCATCGCCGCCTTGTTTATCGATCGACCAGAGACTCAAACCTATCTGCCCGCAGCGATCAATCAGGTTTCGCTCTCTCCTTTGGATCAGGCAGAGTTGTGGAGCCACGTTCAGATCTCCCCAGGAGAGAACTACATAATTGCGGATATACGGCTCTTTTCCATAGAGGGGCGATCGCTAGGGCAGCTCCAAGGACTGCGGCTACTCCCTGCCAGCGCCGAGCGGATTCTCAAGACGCCAAACGATGACGTCACCGACTGGCTGTACCAGGTGGACTGGCAGCCGGAGCCCTTGTCATCTTTGCTGTCGCCTAAGGCAACGGCCCAGCAGGTTTCTGGCGCATTTTCTAAGTTGCTGAGCGAGCCCAGCACGGTTGCTTACCATGCATTACTGCCCCAACTTGAAACGCTGAGTCAGCAATACATGCTGCGAGCAGTGCTACAGCTGGATAAAAATGCATCTGTCCTCGGTGCCCAGGCGCTAGCACAGACTCAAACCATTGTGTCCGCCCAAGAACGACTATTTCAGAGACTATTAGACATTGTCTTTGCCGAGCTCTCCGAAATTAAGTTAGACATCAAACAGCTTGAACAACAGATTGCCTCTCAGCAGGTAGCGTTAGCCTCGCAATATCCGTCTGCCCATGCTGAGCTAACGTTGATTCATCGGTGTGGAGAGAATTTAGCTGAGGTGCTGCGGGGCGACATAGACCCGCTGACGCTGTTGTTCCCCTCTGGAGATTTGAGTGACCTGAGCCAGCTGTATCAGTCATCTCCGGGCAGCCGAGTGATGAATACTCTGTTGCTAAAAGCTGTGCGTAGCGCAATCTCCCCCTTCTCTCGCCCAGTTCGCATTCTAGAAATTGGTGGTGGCACAGGGGGCACCACGGCGCATCTGCTGGCCCATCTCTCCAATGCGTACTACACCTTTACGGATATTTCGCCGCTATTTATCAGCCGGGCACAGCAGCGATTTACCGACTATTCTAACGTTTGCTATCACACTCTGGATATCGAACATTCACCTGTGGAACAAGGCTTTGAAGCACATAGCTATGACGTGGTAATTGCCTCAAATGTGCTGCACGCTACGACAGATTTAACCCAGACGCTAGCCCATGTGCAATCTCTCCTATCGCCTGGTGGACAGCTGGTACTGCTCGAAGGCACTCAGCCGCTGGTCTGGCTAGATTTGATCTTTGGTATGACTGAGGGCTGGTGGAAGCGTCCCACCTACCCGCTGCTGTCTGTGGATCAATGGACAACAGAATTGCATGCTGTCGGGTTTGAAGACGTCACCGCTCTAGAGCCCGACAACGAAGCTCAGCTTCTGGCCCAGTCTGTCATTTTGGCCTCCGCCCCCCCGGCCGCCAGCAACGCGAGCTGGAAAGTGTTGGCCCAGTCATCCACGGCGCTGAGTCAGGCACTGACCGAGTCAATTCGGGCTGAATTTGGTCTATTAGAATCTAGCCTGTTAGAAACTTTAGAGAAGGTCCTGCCCGAAGCCGGTTCGAACCAAGTTGTTTGTCTTATTGACACGCCATTAGACGATACAGATTTATCTCTCGAAGTCTTAACTGAACAGACTCTGGGACGGCTTGTGCAATTGGTGCAAAAGTTAGCGGCAGCGCAGCCAGCCGCCCAGCTTGTTTTGGTGACTCAGGGTGCGGCGGATGGGCTAGGGCATCCCCTACAGGCGGCGGTCTGGGGGTTAGGGCGCGTGATTGCGCTGGAGTATCCGACACTGCGCTGCTGTCGGGTAGATTTGGACCCAGGGGAGTCCGTCACCCAGAAGGTGGAGAGCTTACAACAGGAACTGCGGCACCTCTCCGCAGAAACCATTGCCTACCGCCAGGGAGAGCGGCGGGTTGCCCGTTTGGCCCAGGCCAATCTGCTGTCAGCGCCCCTTAAATTGACCCTGTCTAGAAAAGGCACTCCTGATAATCTGGCGCTGGTACCGCAAAAC
>JBCBOC010000600.1:0-3210 GCA_039821475.1 Cyanobacteria bacterium J06632_22
AGTCCGCCCCCATTAACCACTCGGGCACTGACCCGCGTTTGTCTGCGGTTATAAAGCATAGCATAGGGTGGTAGCAGAGCAGACATTTTTGCCAGCTTTCTAGCCAATTTTGGCCGAGGCCCCTAAAGCCCGTTGCCCAGGCCTGGGCAAGCCTTGTGCAACGGGCACTAATCAAGCCGTAATGCCGCTGAGAACTACGCCGTCTGGAGCGCTGTCAGTACCTGATCGTGGATGACACCATTGCTCACAACAATTCCCCGATTGTCATTAAGTCGGGCAGCCTTGGAGAAATCTAGAGTCCGTCCATGCATGTCGGTCACGCGGCCGCCAGCTTCCTCGGTGATCAAAACCCCAGCAGCATGGTCCCAGATTTTTTCTTTGTAGTTCGGGTACTTAGCAGAGGGTAAACGCAGGTATAGCACCGCTTCACCGGAGGCAACCGCACCGTACTTGGCCTGACTGTCCATACGGACAGAGTCGCTCTTAATACCCACGGCTTCAGCAATGCTAGCGTGGAGTTCTTTGTCGCCGTGCTCCACGCTTTCGACAAAGCGGAAATTGCCCGAATCAGGTTCCGTCGTCACAGCAATCTTCTGCGGGTTAGATCCATCAAGTGCCATCATGACGGCACCTTCGCCTCGGACGGCGACAAACAGCACACCGTTGTAATCGCCAATGGTTAGGGCGGGACAGCCCAGAACGCCCACTTTGATATCACCTTCTTCGACCATGGCTAGGGCCACAGCGTACTGGTCACCGCGGAGAAAGCCCTTGGTCCCGTCAATGGGATCGAGGGTCCAGTAGCGGGGGCTCACCTCGCCATTGCCGTGGTTGATCCAGTCGATGACGTTCTTATTGGTGGCCTCTGGCAATACGGCCTGCACATAGTGGGTCACCTTACTGAGCTGTTCAGCCAGTTCAGGGGTTGCCAACTCAGTGGCGGTTTCTTCCCCGACGACGGGGTCACTGGGGAAAACCTCATTCAGCACTTTACAAACGATGGCCTGAGCGCCAAAGTCTGCAATCGTTACCGGGCTTTTATCCTTTTTCTCAATGGCCTCGGGCGTAATGCCGCCACGGACCTGCTGACAAATTACGGTAGCAGCAGTAACGGCTGCGATCGCAACTTCCTTTTCCTTTTCGTAAGCCATAGTATTTTCTGTAAATCAAATCAATAGCAATGGAAGGGGTGTTCCAACCCCCGTCCAGTCTAATGGGTAATGAATCGATCTGGTTTTTGCCCCCCAGGATGTTTATCTAGGATTGGTTACCGGGGTTGACGTCTCTAGCCGTTCTTAGCCAGCATCCAGGACTCGTGGTCCGTCCATACAGTAGATACCCTACAGTGGAGCAGAGGAATGGGACAGCGGGCATGACAGTATCTGAGGCAGCCGTTCAAACCGAAGCCGATAGACCATCTGGGGTGCTTTACCTGGTGGGAACGCCCATCGGCAACCTGGAGGACATGACCTTTCGCGCGGTGCGCATCCTGCAGCAGGTTGACCACATTGCGGCGGAAGATACCCGCCACACGGGTCGGCTACTCCAGCACTTTCAAATCCAGACGCCGCAGCTCAGCTACCACGAGCACAATCAACAGCAGCGCATTCCTGAACTGATCGCCCTGCTGCAGACCGGACGTACCGTTGCCCTAGTCACCGATGCTGGCATGCCAGGGATCTCCGATCCAGGCTACGAGCTGGTCTGTGCCTGTGTTACGGCAAATATTCAGGTGGTCCCGGTGCCCGGTCCCTCGGCGGTGGTGACCGCGGTGGTCGCGACGGGTCTACCCACGGATCGGTTTGTCTTCGAGGGCTTTCTACCGCTCAAGGCCAAGCTGCGCCAAGCCCGAATCGCGGCACTCACCACCGAACCGCGCACCATCGTCCTCTACGAAAGTCCCCATCGTTTAGTGAAAACGCTGACGGAACTGGCCACCGCCCTCGGCCCTGACCGCCAGGTCACCCTGGCTAGAGAACTGACCAAGCGCTACGAAGAATTTTGGCGGGGCCCCTTGGGGGAGGCCCTAAACTGGTGTGAGACACAGCCCCCCAAGGGCGAATTTGTAGTTGCGATCGCAGGTGCTGCCCCCCAAAAACAATCGCTTTCAGACGCCGAACTCACCGAGCAACTCAGCGCCCTGATCGCGGCGGGGCATTCCCCCTCCCAAGCCAGTCGCCAACTCGCCCAGCAGCTCGGTATCCCTAAACGCAGGCTCTACGACCTCAGCCTGACGTTGAACTAGCGCAACGTTATTTTGCTGTTACCCGCCAATCCTAAGTTCTAGAGTTGACAGACCACTAATCCGCTGAATCGTCTAGCTGACCGCGTAGCCGCTGCAACAGTTCGCGAGCATCGTCTTCACTCATATCTAAACGACCTTGAGAATGTTGCCAAAACTGTTCCCACCAGTCTTCAGGTTCGGTCGGGTCACCGTCGTACTCCGTGGGGCGATCCCGGCGACCATCCACCACCAGACTACCAACATAGTCTGCCTCTTCGTAGACCTTCTGAATCTGGTCATTGATGGCTTCCATGTCCGCTTCGGAGACAACGCCATTGCTGGTAGCCTTGTAGAACTGGACCGTGACTCGAATCGGGAAGTTGGGATCGCGCTCAATGGCAAGGTTATCAATTTCGGTGAAGGGGCCTTCGACCTCGCCGTGGCCAATCACAGCCGCTTCCACATTACTCTGACGTGTCGCTTCAGCCGCTACAGCACCATCGGCCGTCGGGGCTGAGAACGATAGGGGAGAAGGGGGCAAAAACGGCTCTTTTTGCTTTAGCGGCACCTGAATGAGCATGACCATATTCAAACTCTCTTCTGTCGGTGTAACGCCTTCTTCTGTCTCGCCCACCGGACGGGCAGCCTGAAAATCGCTCAATCGTTGCCCCGTCAAACTCGCACGCTCTCCATTTTGATTAAAGAACAACCGCTGCCCCCAGGTGCGCCCAGCATCAAAGCCATCACGCTGGTTGTCGATAACGGTAATACTGGTTCCTTCACGGGTGGCTAGTATCGTTAATACCGCCGGATCGCCAGGGTAAGACTGGTAGTTGAACAACACGGGATTAAAGGTCGCCGCTTGCCCCTGGGGAATGGGCAAGAAACTTGCTTGGGCGCACCTGGGGGCAGCGGTTGTTCTTTAATCAAAATGGAGAGCGTGCGAGTTTGACGGGGCAACGATTGAGCGATTTTCAGGCTGCCCG
>JBCBOC010000528.1:0-3605 GCA_039821475.1 Cyanobacteria bacterium J06632_22
ACGGCGGGACCAAATTGATTATCGAGGGTGCCAATCTGAAGGGCGAAGAAACTATCCGCCTTAAGCTCAATGGAGAATTCACCCGATTGCTGAGGACTCCCATCAGGGTCTGTAATCGCGACAAACTTCCCTTCTGTGAGTTCTCCCTCGGCATTGAATTGGGGCAGAACGTAGCCAAAGGGGTCGTAGGCTGGGTCTTGCCAAATATCGTAGGTGGTGTAATCCCAATTGAACTGAATAATGCTCCATTCAGGCACCTGAACCTGGACGTATAGGGCCGTAAAGCCAGGGGCGCAGTAGTCTGGCGGCGTGTCCACCAGGCAGCCGTCGATGCCCCCTAAATCGCTGCCGATCAGGGTCAAACTATCTGCTGTGGTGCCGGCGGCGTCCATTCCATCAAACTGAAAGCCGCCACCGGAGTTGCGGGCACGGACCTGCCATTGGCCAGGGGCATAGTCGCCCGAAAAATCAAAGGTAGTTTGAGTGCTCTGGTTTGCCTGAGGCGGGTTGGTTTGAGCTATAGCAGGACGAGTCAGCGCCGGGATTCCAGCCCCAGCAAGTAGCGCTGCGCAAGCACAAAGTGTGGTTTTAACGGCCACGGTCATTGTTCGTTCTCGCCATTACAGACAGGTCTTGCGCAAATAAATAGACGGATTTGCCCTCAAAGAGTTGCCTAAAGCCTTAAAAATTAAGCTTTCCTTTGCACAATCCGCGATTTTGCCTATGCCAATATAGGTTCGGGACGATGAAGGCCGCCCGAGCACAGCAGCCGATTTATCGAAAAAATACTCTTCCTAGGGTTTTATTAAAGTTACTTGAAATCCGAAAGATAAAAACTTCTTAAAGGATTGAAAACCCTTTGTGTTTACGAGTGACACTTGCCGACCTGATGCCAACGACAGGCCAGGTAGCTGCGGGTTTTACGGCGTAGCGTGCTTGATTTGCGAGTGCTGGACAAACAATTTTCACAAGACAAAACGATTGCTTGCGAAAGCGGCTTAGGTCGGTGTCTGTCCCTTTATAATCGGCCCGCTTACCTGCTCAGAGACACACGATGAAAACTCGCAAACGAATTGGTATTTTGACCAGTGGTGGTGACTGTGCCGGCCTCAATGCTGTGATTCGGGCCGTTGTTCACAGGGCGTTGGGGACCTATGACTGGGACGTGGTCGGCATTTGCCGTGCGACTCAGGGGCTGATGTGCCGACCGCCGGAGGTGGCGACCTTTAATCTTTCCAACACGCGCAACCTGCTAATGGCCGGTGGTACAGTCCTGGGCACCACGAATAAGGGCAACCCGTTTGCCTTCCCGATGTCGGATGGGACGCTATGCGATCGCAGCGAAGAAATTATTGAGGGATATCACCAGCTGGGTCTGGATGCTCTGATTGGCATTGGGGGGGATGGCAGTTTAGCCATCCTGCGGCGGCTGGCCCAACAGGGGAATATCAACCTGGTGGGCATCCCGAAAACTATCGATAACGATCTGGGCAGTACTGAGCGCTCGGTTGGCTTTGACACCGCCGTTAATATTGCAACGGAGGCCCTGGATCGTCTGCACTTTACTGCGGCCAGTCATTCCCGCGTCATGGTTTTAGAGGTGATGGGCCGCGATGCGGGCCACATTGCGCTCAGTGCGGGCATTGCTGGCGGGGCTGACATTATTCTGATTCCAGAGATTCCCTACACGATTCAGAATGTCTGCGAGACCATTAAGCGTTTGGGGCGCAACTTTGCCACAGTGATTGTCGCCGAGGCAGTCTGCACCGAAACCGGCGAGAAAGTGACTCAGACCAATCGACTGGGACACTGTCGGCTCGGTGGCATCGGTGAATACCTGGCAGAGCGGATCACAGAGACGATTGGTGCAGAGACGCGGGTCACAGCCCTGGGGCATGTTCTGCGGGGTGGCAGTCCGTCACCGCTGGATAGGTTGATTGCCACAGCCTTTGGGGTGGAAGCGGTGGACATGATTGCGGCGGGCAAATATGACCACATGGTGAGCTGGCAAAAGCGGGAAGTGGTTCACGTCCCCATTGCCGAGGCGATTGCCGAATATCGCGCTGTGGACCCCGACGGCATTTTGGTGAAAACGGCGCGGGGCATGGATATTGGTCTGGGAGATCGGGTGGTACAGCCCCTCCTCCCGTCGCCAGAACTGGTTATGGCGTAATGATATGGAAACCCGTCCCTACCTATTCCATGGCCTTACCAATAGCCTGTGCTCTCGGTGTCTAGGCAAGGTTGAGGCCAAAATTATTATCCAGGACGGTAAGGTCTATCTACGCAAGCACTGTCCCACCCACGGTCAGGAAACAGTGTTGATTGCCGATGATGTGGCGTACTACAAGCTGTGCGAGTCGTGTATTAAACCCGGGGAAATGCCCCTGCGGTTTAATACGCCGATTCGTCACGGCTGTCCCTATGACTGTGGGCTGTGTCCTGACCATGAACAGCACAGCTGTTTGAGTCTGATCGAGGTGAGCGATCAGTGCAACTTAGCGTGTCCGATTTGCTATGCCGACTCGGGGCCAGCGGGCGCTGATCAACGGCGTCAACATCGTTCTTTGGCGACCATTGAGCGCATGTTGGCGGCGGTTGTGGCCAATGAGGGGGCACCCCAGGTGCTCCAGCTGAGTGGTGGAGAGCCGACGATCCATCCGCAGTTTTTTGAGATTTTGGCACGGGTCAAGGCCAGTCCGGTTAAGCACGTGATGATTAACACGAACGGGGTACGTCTTGCCCAGGATCGAGCCTTTGCCGAGCGGCTGAGCGAATTTAAGCCGGGGATTGAGGTTTACCTGCAGTTTGATAGCTTTGAGCAGACAGCCTTGGAGGCTCTAAGAGGGGCAGATTTACGTGCAGTTAGAACCGGTGAGATCGCAACCCTCAACGACCTGAATATTTCGACCACCCTGGTTGTGACCCTTAAAAAGGGACTCAACGATCATGAGATTGGCCGTATCATTGACTACGCGCTGCAGCAGCGTTGCGTCCGAGGGGTGACGTTTCAGCCCATCCAAGCTGCCGGTCGCCTCCAGGGATACGACCCGACCACGGATCGATATACCCTCAGCGCTGTACGTCGCGCCATTCTGGAGCAAAGTCCCCATTTTCAGCCCGCAGATCTATTGCCAGTGCCCTGTCATCCCGACTGTTTAGCCATGGCCTATGCCCTCAAAGTCAAGGGCAAGGTCATTCCTCTGACAGGGCTGCTGGACCCTCAACGCTTTGTTGAAGCCGTGCCCAATAGCGTGCTGTACGAACAGGACGAGGCGTTAAAGCAGAAAATCTTTGACCTATTTTCTACCCGTCATTCACCTCAGTCCGCCAGTACGTCCCTCCAGCAACTGTTGTGCTGCCTGCCACTGCTTCCCGTGCCCGAGAACCTCACCTACGAGAACATTTTCCGCGTGATGATTGTGCAGTTCTTAGATGCTTACAACTTTGATGTGCGGTCGGTTAAACGTTCCTGTATTCATATTGTTCACCCAGATGGGCGGCTGATTCCCTTTGATACGTACAACTTGTTTTATCGGGACGGGGCACGGGGACAGACTGTCATCGAGCAGCTCAACACCACAGCACAGCCTACTGTCTCACCG
>JBCBOC010000093.1:0-9170 GCA_039821475.1 Cyanobacteria bacterium J06632_22
ATGAGCTATGGGTCGATTTCTAAGGAAACCCACGAAGCGCTGGCCCCCGTCTTAAAGCGAGACATAATCGCTTCAACCGGTTCCACCTCGTCTAGGGGAATGGGATCGCGCTGCTTAAATTCCAGCAGGTCACGGATGCGAAAATATTGCTTGCCGTGGGCGTTGATTTGCTCGGCATACCGCTTGTACAGATCGTAATCGCCAGCACGGGTCGCCTGCTGCAGGAGGTGAATGGTTTCCGGGCCAAACAGGTGTTCTTCACCATCCTTGCGCCACTGGTATTCACCGCCCACATCCAGAGTCGAATCAGCCGTCTCACGGTCGGGGAAGGCATGGCCGTGGCGGAGGATCGCCTCCTGGGCAATCACCGCCAGATTCGCCCCCTCTAGCCGTGATGCCGTCCAGCAGAAGTACTGGTTGATCACGCTACTGTCGAGACCAATCGCCTCAAAGATTTGTGCCCCGCGGTAGCTTTGAATCGTTGAAATCCCAATCTTAGAGCCAATTTTGATGACGCCTTTGGTGACCGCCTTAATGTAGTTTTTGCAAGCCTTCTCGTAGGGAATACCAGGCAGTGAACCCTGTTCAATCATGCCGTTGATGGTCTCAAAGGCCAGATAGGGATTAATTGCTCCGCAGCCGTAGCCCAACAGCACGGCAAAATGGTGTACCTCCCGAGGTTCGCCAGACTCTAGCACTAACCCAACACGGGTGCGGGTACCGTTGCGAATCAGGTGGTGGTGAAGACCGGCCACCGCCAATAGCGCCGGAATGGGGGCTTTATCGGGGTCACAATTGCGATCGCTCAAAATAATCAGGTTAGTACCGGTTGCGATCGCACCGTCCGCCTGCTCACACAGCTGATCCATCGCTGCGGTCAGCCCGTCTACACCCGAGGCCGGGTCAAACAAAATCGGCAGCGTCTGGGCCGAGAAGTGGGGAGAATTGATGTTCTTCAGCTTGGCCAAGTCGTCATTGCTGATCACCGGCGTTTCTAGGCGAATCAGTCGGCAGCTCTCGGGCTCTGGATCTAACAGATTGCGCTCACTACCAATGGTGGTAATCGACGAGGTCACAATCGCCTCACGAATCGAGTCGATGGGCGGATTGGTCACCTGGGCAAATAGCTGTTGAAAATAGTCGTACAACAGCTTCGGGCGGTTAGACAGCACCGCCAGGGGGGTGTCGGTGCCCATGGCCCCAATCGCCTCTACCCCGTTTTGTGCCATCGGGGCCAGCAGTAGGCGCAGTTCTTCAAAGGTGTAGCCGAAGGTGCGCTGTTGTTGCGTTAGGGGTGTAGGAGACGACGCGTGGGAATAGGACACAGTCGGCAGATCAGCCAACTTCACCAGATTCTCGTCCAGCCATTGCCGGTAGGGCTCAGCCGTGGCAATCTCTTGCTTGATCTCCTCGTCAGCAACGATCCGCCCCTGGGCCATATCCACCAAGAACATCCGACCGGGCTCCAGTCGCCCCTTTTTAACCACCTGCTCGGGCGGCACAGGCAAAACCCCCGCCTCGGAGGCCATAATCACCCGATCATCTGTGGTGACGTAGTAGCGTGACGGCCGCAGACCGTTTCGATCTAACACCGCGCCCATCACCGTGCCGTCGGTAAAGGCAATCGAGGCGGGACCGTCCCAGGGCTCCATCAGACAAGAATGGTATTCGTAGAAGGCCTGCTTCTCTGGACTCATGGACTCATGACCGGCCCAGGGCTCAGGGATCATCATCATCACCGCATGGGGCAAGGAGCGACCCGACAGCGTCAGCAGCTCCAGCGTATTGTCAAAGATGGTAGAGTCACTGCCCTCTAGGTTAATAATCGGCTGAGCCTGTTGTAGGTCATTGCCAAACTGATCAGACTTGAACATCGACTGGCGAGCGTGCATCCAGTTGATGTTGCCGCGCAGGGTGTTGATCTCCCCATTGTGGGCGATGTAGCGATAGGGGTGAGACCGCTCCCAACTGGGAAAAGTATTGGTGCTAAAGCGAGAATGCACCAGACCTAGGGCACTTTCCATATCGGGATCATTGAGGTCCGCATAGTATTGGCCCACCTGTTCGGGCATCAGCATGCCCTTGTACACCAGCGTCCGACAAGAAATACTAGCGGGATACCAGTGCCGGTCAACCCCAGGCTGACGAATGGCTGCATGGGCTCGCTTGCGAATCACGTACAGCTTGCGCTCAAAGGCCAACTCGTCGGCAACCCCCTCACCACGACGGATAAAAACCTGCTGCATAAAGGGCTCACTCGCCCGAGCCGTTGCCCCCAAGCTGCTGTTATCCGTGGGGACATCGCGCCAGCCAATGACCGTCTGCCCAGCCGCCATCACCACTTGCTCAAACAGTTGCCGCCCTTGGGATCGCCGCTCGGGATCGGGCGAACCGTAGATCATCCCCACCCCATAGTGACCCGGCTCCGGCAACACAAAACCCTCTGTCGCCGCCATCTTTTGCAAAAATCGATGGGGCATCTGCATCAAAATCCCGGCCCCATCGCCAGTATTCGGTTCAGCGCCGACCGCACCACGGTGGTCCAGGTTAACTAAAATCGTCAGCGCCTGGCGAACAATATCGTGGGACACCTGCCCCTTCATTTGAACAACGAAACCAACCCCGCAGGCATCATGTTCGAACTGCGGATCGTAGAGACCTTGTTGTGTCGGCCCCTGTTGTGTCGGCCCCTGATTAATTGGCCCTTGATTGACCGGCCCTTGCTTAACCAGAGCGTCTACCGAAGAGATGGGGTGAGTCATGTAAGTCGAGAATTGAGTGAGCTGGGGTAAGGAAACAACAAGCCCCGAGGTTAACCCTTGCAGCTTGCCTGAGTCATGGGCCCGGGTGCAGGAACAATAGAATCACTGGGGGTGGCACCTGCGGTTCCGAATGACGCATGCGCCTACTGAGTATCCACCGAGACCAGCAGATCTCCTATTACCTTAAGAAAAACGTCAGATGCAGCCTGCGAATCAAAAATAATTCTTAGCAAAACGACGTATTTACTGAAGGGGTTACTAAACCCTGACGAAACTGCGTTTAGTCTGAGCGCCTTGGGCCCATCAGTCTTGGGCCCGACCATATCTATCGCTTACCCAGCGAAAGACCATTGGGTGCCGAGGCTAAATGCTCGTTCTGAATCCGAATTCTGGATATAAACAAATTTTAAATACAGACCCCGACGGGTTGTTCAACCGTTACATCAACACCGAAGAGTAACCGTTGTTTTACGGAAAATCCCATTAAAAATGATGTAGACCGATGCAGGATTATATCTTTTTGCGGGGGAATTTAGGTTGGCTCAAAGCAGTTGATAACAATAGAGGCAGTAGTGTAGCCCATATTTTCGCTTAAGGTTTTCGTTCAACGACGGTTTACATCGCCCGCCACTTTGCTCAGGTATAGTTCTGGCGCTCAGGTGCTGGGTAGGGTCACCAACTGGCCGCCGTCGCGCATAACCTCCAAAAAGTGCTCTCTAAAAAAGTACTTTTTCGGCGACAGTTCTAGTACAGCTGCATTGCAACGTTCCACTCTCGAGGAGACCCACCATGAAGACCAATCCCACACCCGATCAGTCTTCCGCTAACCCATCGCCGGCGGATCATCCCGTATCCGAACAAACTCCGGAAAAGGTCTATGAGAATCTAAACCGACTGGGGCAGGTCGATGTGACCCAGGGTGCCGCCTATCGTCGGGCTGCGATCGCAGTCTTAGCTGACACCAGCGTCAGCTTAGAAATGAGAACTGCGATCGCAGATCGTTTAGGTCAGGTTAACCATTTGTTATCGCTCAAAAACGTAGACCCCGAAGAAAGTTACTGAAAACAGTCCCGTTAAGGCCCTGCTTTAACAGGGCCTTAACCCACATTCCAGCCCCCAACCTTCCCCCTTAGCCCCTCAAACCCTTTCCCCTCAACCCCTCTCCCCTCAAGCCCTAGTCCATGGCACTGTCCATGCGCACTCACGTGGTGGGTAAAAGTGGTAAATAAATGCACAGCTGAGTGCCTTGGCCGATCTCAGACTGGACGTCTAGCTGTCCGCCGTGGGTCTCAACAACGATTTGCTTTGCGATCGCAAGGCCCAACCCAGTCCCCTTGCCAACGGATTTTGTCGTAAACAAATGGTCAAAGATTTTTGCTCTGACCGTTGCAGGCATACCGGGACCGTTATCCGCAATCTCAAGCCTAATCTGTTGATAATCCACTGCCGTCGTAATCCTAATTTGGTGGGGTTCGGCCTGCATATCTTCATAGTTGCGCCCCTGACTGGCCTCATCCAACGCATCAATGGCATTGGCCAGAATATTCATAAACACCTGATTGAGCTGTCCTGGGAAGCAGGCAACCTCTGGGATATCGCCGTAATTTTTAACAACCGCTATTTCCGGACGATGCTCATTGGCTTTCAAGCGATGACGCAGAATCAATACCGTACTATCAATGCCCTCGTGCAGGTTAAACATTTGCTTCGTTTCCCTATCAGCCCTAGAGAACGTGCGCAGACTTCTACTGATCGACTTGATGCGCTGACCACTATCCTGCATAGCCCGAATCAGCTTGGGTAAGTCTTCACGCACATAGTCTAGGTCGACGGCTTCCAATTCTTTCTCTAACTGAGGACTGGGTGCTGGGACTTCTTGGGCATAGCGGTCTAACAGACTCAGCAAATCATCGATATACACCTGAGTCGCGCCGACATTGCCAATAATGCAGCCAACAGGGTTGTTGATTTCGTGGGCTACCCCCGCAACTAATCCACCCAAAGCAGACATCTTTTCGCTTTGCACCAACTTAAGCTGTGTTTGTTGTAACTCAGCCATGGCATCCGTTAAATCAGTTGCCTTTTGGGCGAGAGAAGATTCACTATCCCGTAGCGCTGCTTCAGTTCTTTTGAGCGTCGTAATGTCCATCGTCGTCCCAACGATTCGATAGACTCGATTTTGCTCGTCATATAAAGGATTTAGAGTTGTCAGCCACCAGGTCTGTTCTCCATGGAACGTCAGTACCTCCTCATAGGACGTGACCTGCCTGGCAGTAACACAGTCTGTCATATGACCTTCTACCACTTTACCTTCGGCATCACCAAAGATATCTATCGCAGACTTACCCATGACATGACTACTGGGAATGCCGGTTGCTTTTTCAGCCGCAATATTCCATCCTTGCCATCGAAAGTCACTGTCTTCGAAAACGTCTACCACAAAGATAAGATGGGCAACTCCATCATACAGTGACCGCATATACTGCTCTTGTCGCTGGGATTGCTGATAGAGCCGTGCATTTTCTAACGAAATCGCCGCTTGGGTACACAGAAAATTGAGAACTAAAATACGCTCATCGGTAAAGACGTGGCGAGTCAGCTGGTTCTCCAATGAGAGAATTCCAATACAGCGACTCTGGCTACAGATGGGCAGGCAAAGAAGGCTCTTAGGCTGTTGCTGTCTGAGATAGTCATCGAGAACCGGCAGCTCTGTCTCTAGATCATCAATAACAATATCTACTTGAACGTTTTTAACATATTGAATCAACTTGACCGGCAAATCAGTATGACACGCTAGTGGGTCGTCGCATAGCTGTATCGTCTGGGCCGTCGCAATGGCTCGCACCCGCCAGTTGCCCTGCCCATCTGGCAAAATTAGCGCACAGCGATCACCAGCCGAGTTCTGCAAAATAATTTGTGTGAGCTGACGTAACAGCTCATCTAAATGAATCGTGCCCGACAGCGTTTGCGACGCCTTGAGCACACTAACAAAATCAAACGTCTGATTTAGGCTCATGCCATCTGAGCGATGACGGGTCCGCGTCAAACCATTTGACCCTGAGATCGTCATCAGGGTATCTAACACATTTCCAACTGCCGTTTCCTGTTGCAAAATGGGCTGCAGCAGTTCAGCATATCGAGTCTCCAAATCGGCGACTTTAGCCTCTGCCCCCCAGCGAGAGTAGCCGTAATAGGCTTCCTGCATATACCCAGCCGCCACCTTCTCTTTTCCCCAGCCCAAATAGAACTTGGCCGCTAGCTCATTGGCTAAGGCCTCTTCTTGCAAATATCCACTGCCCTGCGCCCCAGCAATCGCATCGTCATAGGCCACGATAGCCGCTGCCCTTTGTCCCAAGTAGTGACACCGCTCTGCCCGCACCAAATCATACTTATGCTGAAAGTTCATTGGGGCATAGTGGGCCCACTGCTTCAGTTTTTCTTGGTTGGCAGCAACTCGGTCTAAGATGGCCTGCTGCACCTGCGCTGAACCGCTAGCATACTGCGTGAACTGGGCTAAAGCGTCGTAAAAGTAAAACAGGGGTACGGTAGCTTGAGCCCTGCTGCCAGACAAATAACGTTGGGCTGTTGTGGCATAGGTCATCGCAGCTTGTCCATGGCCAAACCAGTAGCACAGTATCGTTTTGTGCAAGTACAGGCTAAACAACCCCAGCATGTTATTCGCAGCTTGATAAAGCGGCAGCATTTTGCGTTCATCAAAGGCCTCTCCGACCAGTTGGCATGGATCGTCTCCCTGTCCCATTAAATTTAAAATGACTTGACGCAGGAGTTCGTTGTTGTTACAGTGCAAAGCTTGTTTGGTTTGGCGCAGTTGCTCACTGTAAATAGCGACTTTATGAGCCAAATCCGAGAGCTGCTCACCCACCAGATAACGGGATTGACTCTCGTAGTAGTGACTCAGCGCGGCACCGTCCAGGTTGCCAGCCGCCACCCCATACTGATAGGCCGTCTCCAGCAATGGAATGCCTTCCCTCAGATGAACTTTCCAGGGGAGCGTCAAAGCCCCCACCATCAACAGCACGCGCGTCGCAATTTCCTTGTTGTTGAATTGTTCCGAGAGCTGCAGTGCTAAACGTCCAAATGCGTAGCCTTGTTCAAGGTTATCCACAGTGCTACAGAGCATAAAGCTATAGCGCGCATAGGCTCCGGCAGATACAGCGGTATTCCCTTTTGTCAGCGACAGGTTGACCTGGGCAAGCACAACCAGGGGAAATAGCTCAGGTCGTGACAAATAGACCGTGGCGGCCATACTGTTCAAAATTTGCAGCGCAGCTAACGCATGGGTATCGGTCATGACTGGCCGATGCAGCAAAGACTGAATTTCTGTCTGGGAAATCATCGCTGCGGTTTCGGCCCAGGCAGTTTGGACATCGGCTTCCGTAGGGGTGATGGGCAGTGAGATACCTAACTTTTCTAAAATGTCTTGACCGGTTTCAATGGCCGCTGCAGACTGTTTCTGCGCGACGTGGGTCAACAGCTTAATTTCGTAGGCTTTGACGCTCGCTAAGACGGTCTGTCGGTTTTGCAGCAGTTGAGTTGTCCACTGTTGAGACGCGGCAAAATCACCCTTGAGATAAGCCGTTTCTGCTGCCTGCTCATGAAGCGATTGGGTGAGTTCGGGTTGGGCCTGCCAACTCTTTTCACCCAGCAGACGAATACCCATAGTGGCGTATTCATAGGCCACTGCGTAGGCCGTTGCCCCCTTAGCTTTACAAGCCGCGGAAAAATTAAGCTGGCAGAGTTGCATACGCTCATCATCATCTTGGAGCAGCGTTGCGCCAATATTCCAGTGGTTAACAATGCTAAAGATATTAGCTTTGACATCTACAGCAGAAAGGCGGTTAAACAACAACTGCCCAATTTTTAGATGGGTTGCCTGTTTTTCTGCGTCTGGAATCAGACCGTAGGCCGCTTGTTGAACCCGATCGTGTAGAAACCGATAGGTCGGATTAACCTGATTTGACGGCTCAGAGAGGCCCGACTGAAAAAATTTGTAGATTTGACTGGTGGGTAAGATAACCCCCGCCTGTAGCGCCTGCCACAATGTCGCTGCAGCTGTCGTGGGGGATACGTCTGAAACAATCGCTAGCGTTGTCAGATCAAATTGGTTGCCGATACAGGCCGCTAACTGCAACGCTTGCTGGACATCAAGGGGGAGTTTCTGCAGTTGCTGCGCCATAAATTCGACGACATCTGTTGTTAGCGCCGCCGCTCGGACTTGAGCAATATCGCACTGCCAATAGTTTTGGTCGTAATTAAAGGTGAACTGGTCGCTATCGTATAGGGCCTTGAGGAATTGCGTGGTGAAGAAGGGATTGCCCTGGGTTTTGCTCTGAATTAATTCGGCCAGTGGGCGAGCAAGGCTCGTTGAGCAGTGCAGGGTATCGGCAATGAGATGATTGACCTGCTCAAACTGTAGGGGTCCCAGCGTCATAGTATTCACTGCCGTTTGGGCATTTCCCATTTCTTCGAGGGCAAGGGCCAGGGGATGAATGGAGGATACTTCATTATCTCGATAGGCCCCTAACAACAACAGATGGCCCTTGCCCTTCATCAAAAGCTGAACCAGCTGTAGAGACGTTGCGTCTGCCCACTGCAGATCATCTAAAAAGATGACCAATGGGTGTTCTGCTGCGGTAAATACTTCGATGAACTGTTGAAAGCGTCGGTTAAACCGATTTTGTGCAGCCTTGCCTGAAAGGCCTGAAACCGGAGGCTGATCGCCAATAATGTGCTGTAGCGTGGGCATCACGTCGATGAGAACTTGGCCATCCTCACCGACCGCGTCCAGAATGCGCGTTTTCCACGTTTGTAGCTGCTCATCAGACTCCGCCAGCAGTTGTCCCAATAGATCTTGCAGCGCTTGCAAAAACGCAGATAGGGGAACATTGCGGTTGAGCTGATCAAACTTACCTTTGATAAAGTACCCCCGCTGGCGCACGATAGGCTTGTGAACTTCATTGACCACAGCCGTTTTGCCAATACCAGAAAAGCCAGCCACCAGCATGAGTTCTGATGCCCCCTGGCAGACACGGTCAAAGGCCTGAAGCAACTCAGCAACTTCGATCTCACGTCCGTAAAGCTTTTCGGGAATCAGAAAGCGATCGCTCAAATCCCGCTGCCCCAAGTCAAACTCGGTGATCTTTCCTTGCGTTTTGTACTGTGTTAAGCACTGTTCGAGGTCATACTTAAGGCCCCGCGCACTTTGGTAACGATCTTCAGCGTTCTTCGACATCAGTTTTGCAACCAGAGCCGTCACCATCGGCGGCACAGATGGGTTGACCTGGTCAGCAGCTCTGGGGTGCTGGGCAATATGGTCGTGAATTAGCGCCAGCGGATCCTCAGCGCTGAAGGGCAACTGCCCAGTCAGGAGCTCGTACAGTGTTACCC
>JBCBOC010000726.1:0-2436 GCA_039821475.1 Cyanobacteria bacterium J06632_22
TCCGATCTAGCGTTTTCCCTGCCTGAGGATCGCCCTGCTGGGCCAAGCGGTCGATCACGGGGCCGCCAGGATACCCCAGGTCTAGCAGTCGAGCCACTTTATCAAAGGCCTCGCCCGCCGCGTCATCCCGCGTTTGTCCCAGGATGCGATAGTCCCCACAGCGCTGCACCCGAATCAGACTGGTGTGACCACCGGACACCAACAGGCATAGAAACGGCGGCTGCAGCTCAGGATCGCTCAGGTAGGAGGCATACACATGCCCCTCCAAATGATGCACGCCCACAAAGGGTTTCCGATGCACCATCGCCAGGGTTTTTCCTGCAGTCACGCCCACCAGCAGCGCCCCCACCAGGCCTGGGGCACAGGTCGCCGCTACCGCGTCAATGTCAGCCCAGGCCATCGCCCCCTGTTCCAGGGCGGCAGCAACCACACCATTGACCGTCAACAGGTGCTGTCGAGAAGCCAGTTCAGGAACCACTCCGCCATAGGTCCGATGCAGGTCAATCTGCGAGGCCACAACGTTACTCAAAACAGTGCGATCGCACACCACCGCCGCCGCCGTCTCATCGCAGCTCGTCTCAATCGCCAAAACCGTGGGCAAGTTAGCAACCATAGGTCCAAATCAGTCTCAAATTAGCGACCGTCGATTAAGTGTATCGACATGTAAAGTCTTGTGAGTAATCTTCTAGGCATGTCAAGCGCGAGCGGTATGATGCCTCAAGGTCAGGTGTATTGAACGTAGCACCTATCGCTTCTGTCACGTTCAATAGTGACAACTCAGGCATCGAAGCATTTGATTTTGGAGCCTCGTGACATGTTGTTATGTCCTAAAGCTTCGCTTTGATCGCTCTAGCAATACACCCCATCTGTACAGATTTTAGGGAAATTATCGTATGCGACGGTTATTTGCTCTGGCTTTGGTCCTCTGCCTCTGGCTCGGGTTTACGCCATCTGCCTCCGCTAGCATGGCCGGAGACAATGTATCTGGTCTGGTTCCTTGCGGCGAGTCCGCAGCGTTTCAGCAGCGGGCCGCTAACGCCACCACTGAGTCTGCTAAGGCTCGATTTGATTTTTACGCTAACTCCAGCCTGCTCTGCGGTCCCGAGGGTTTACCTCACCTGATCGTCGACGGCGATCTGGCCCACTTGGGTGAGTTCATTATTCCTAGTCTGCTGTTCCTCTACATTGCCGGTTGGATCGGCTGGACAGGTCGCAGCTATATCATTGCAGCGCGCAGTGCCAAGAAGCCCGAAGAAATGGAAATCATTATCGATGTGCCTCTCGCCATCAAATGTTCCTTAGCTGGTGCTACCTGGCCCCTCGTTGCGACCAAGGACATGCTGTCCGGTGAAATGTTTGCTAAGGAAAACGAGATTACCGTTTCTCCTCGCTAACCCAGGCCACACGCTAGCGTAACACTCACTTTGATAAAACCTACATTGCTGAAGGGTTAAACCAACATGAGCAACTTTGTAAAGTATCTGTCCACAGCGCCTGTGGTTGCCACCATTTGGATGGTCATCACGGCAGGCATCCTGATTGAATTCAACCGCTTCTTCCCTGACCTACTCCTACATCCGTAGCCAATCGCAGGTCTTTGGCCACCTCAATCGAGGTGGAATCATCTGAAGCGACAACGCAGTCATCAACAACAGATCAGCCATTGCTCAGTTGGGCGATGGCTGATCTGTTTGTATGGCTTTTATTGTATGGCTCTTACTTATTAGAAGCCGTAGCTTTATAGCTCTCGCCACTTTGCTTAGGACAATCCTGGCGATCAAGTGCCTAGTATGGTCGCCAAGTGGTCCGCCGTCGTGCACAAACCCCAAAGACGGACTTTTGTGGCCACGGCTATAGAAGCCGTCGCCGCCCCTCTTGAGCGAGTTGCTACGGGCCGTTACGGCATCATCTGCTCGTTCAGAGACCAGTGATACTCGATCGGAATCGAGTCCTGTTGACAGAGCGCTTCCATCTGCTTTTGCTGGGACAGCGCCTTGCGCAGCGTAATAATAAGCTCATGGAGCTGTTCCTTTTGCGGCGACTGTTGATTGATAGCCAGCGCGGTTTTACGCTCTAGCAGCTGTAGCAGCAGCTCATAATGAATGTGAGACGGCAGAGGAATCGCTTGGTCCATCTAGGGTCCTAAAATATAGGGCAATCGAAACTGAACGTTGAGCCACAACCGAGCCGTTGGTCAAGGTCGCGCCAAAGGTGTTGAATCAGACGTGTCGCATCAGACGTGTCGCATCAGAGGTGCTGCATCAGAGGTGCTGCATCAGAGATATTGCGCCAAAAGGCTAGTGCAGCGTCAAAGCGAAAGATTTGGGTCATGCCAGTGAAATAGTGATGGGTGAATCGTGAAGTAGCATTTGACCTTAAGCCCTTTTGAAGTAAAGACCTTCGACGATTTCACTACCGCTCTATTTCACTATTTCA
>JBCBOC010000201.1:0-6614 GCA_039821475.1 Cyanobacteria bacterium J06632_22
AAGGGTGCAAAGGTGCGGTAAGAGCGCACCAGCAGCATCGAGAGGTGCTGGCTCGGTAAACCCCGGTTGGGAGCAAGGTCGGAGGGGCAACGGTTGGTCTTTTACCGGCTCCGTTTTTGGTGTACCGCTAGAGGCGTCTGGTAACAGGCGTCCCAGATAGATAACTGCCCCTGGGGTGACCCAGGAACAGAACCCGGCTTACGGCTGACTCTTTCCTTGCCATGGCATGGGAAAGCCGTTGAGAAAAAGCTACCCCAGTCAATGCGTCCTATCCTTGCCGCATGATGTCGCTCTGGGGCCTAGCGCTGTAGGGTCCAGTGTGAGCCGACGCGACTCGTTGTCCTCACGTTGAGGGCGACACCTATAGTCCCTGCCATTAGCCCCTGCCATTTTCCCTAGGGCAGTTCTGGCGCTCAAGTGTCTGCGATTGGAGCCCAGGGGCTCGCCGTTGCGCACAAACCCCAAACAAGGGCCATTGTGCCGACGGCGATACGATTTGCAATTTGCAGCGGAGAGGTTTTTTGCAGATAATGAAAGAAATGTGAAAAGCTAAAAATAGCCCTATATGACCGACTCAACCCTGGATGCCGATATTTCTGAAGGCAAATCCGCCGTGAATGAGACTGTCTCAGATGTCGTAGGACCAGGCTCGACAGAGGGGGCAAAGCCCCACTTTTGGAGTGTTTTCCTGTCAACGTTTATCACCATCTTTCTGGCGGAACTGGGCGATAAAACCCAGGTGACGACGCTGCTGATCAGTGCGGAATCTCAATCGCCTTGGACCGTTTTTATTGGCGCGGCGCTGGCGTTGATTTCGACGAGCCTACTGGGTGTGCTGCTGGGGCGCTGGCTATCAACGCGGGTCTCACCGCAGACGTTAGATATGCTGGCAGCGATTTTGCTATTGGTGATTGCCATTACCCTGATGGGTGATGTGATGGGGGTATAAGCCGTGGACTGGAATCTTCTGGGGCTTAGCTTCGTTGCGGTCTTTATCTCGGAGTTGGGCGACAAGAGCCAGCTGGCTGCGATCGCACTAGGCGGCAGCTCCTCTTCTCCGAAGGCTGTATTCCTGGGTACGGCTGGAGCGCTGGTGCTGGCCAGCTTTTTAGGGGTGGCCCTGGGTAGTGGTACGGCCCAAATCCTGCCTGAAAAATTAGTAAAGGGCATCGCCGCCATTGGGTTTGCGACGATTGCCCTACGGTTGCTATGGGTGGGGGACGGTGCCGATGAAGATTAAACCTTGGCTGTGTCCCGGGGGTTAGCCCGCAAATTCTGCGGCGACATCCCGGTAGCACAGCTTAACCAAGCCTGCGATCGCAGCCAGCTTTAGGGCCTCTAGGGTCCAGTAGGCCGCGTGCATCCAGCCCATAGTGGCGGGCACGGTAGCTGTACCTGTCTCTGCCGACAGCGATAGCCCTAGTGCACTCATTTCTGGGGTGAGCAGGTAGGTATAGACCAAGGTAATGGCCAGTAACACCCCGCCGATACCCAGGGCCCAGCGGCTACGACTGCCGCTGATAATCACAGTCTGGAGGCGGTCTCGAAGGCGTTGATGGAGGGCTAACAGACCTGTCAAGATGACGGCCGCGCAGAGCATTTCGATCCGATTGAATGTCCAAAACATACCGTAGCCAGCGCTGGCAAATCCGGCATCAGCCATCATGCCAGACTCATACATCATCGGCATCATCAGCAGATCGAGGAACAGGCTGACGCTGAGCCAAAAAGTGGCCACAAAGAGGATCAAACTACCCCAGCGAAACTGCTGGGTTGAGAGTCGAGAAAAGCTAGTCATAATTCCATTTAGGGGAAAATCCCCTACCAAGAGGGCGGTTATGTCTTCAACCTAACAACCTGGCATTTCAGTTAGGGTAAGGACTCCGCAAGCTGCAACCAAACGTTGCGTAAGGCCCTCGAAATGTTGCTGTTCGTTGCAGTGAGCTACTCTTGGTCTGTCATCGCTAGACATTAGGGTCGGCGGGGAACAGCGAAATAGCGAATGGTGAGATAGTGAATGGTCAGATAGCGATTAGCGGAATAGTGTCGCGATGCCGCACTCGGTGCTGTTTGCCACGCTCACTCCCCCAATGCCGAGTCTTGCCAGACCGCTAAGCTTCAGCCGCGCCAGTGTGGACTGTCTTGACCCACTTCAGCCGCTTAGGCCGCACTGCCACACGGACCGTTGTGGTACTCATCACAAGGGCCCAGTGCATCATGTACACAATGCCCAGCAGCGTTTGGCCCAGGGCCTCAAATATAGATGCTTGTTGGGTACGGCGAATGCCCATAAACATGCCCCAGCAGGAAATCCCAATGGTCAGCGTGGTAAGGGGTGTATAAACGGGGGGGCGGTGGCGGATGAGCGCAAAAATGAGGTCAGGGATGGCTGCCATGGGGAGCAGGTACTGCATCACCATAAAGGCAAATAAATCGGTTAGCTTGGGCAGGCTCAGTCGCTGTAGCAACGGTCGCCAGTAGTCGAGGTAACGCTGATAGCCGCCTTCCGCCCACCGATTGCGCTGGTGCCAGAGCGATAGCGCGTTCGTCACGCCCTCCTCCTGGACTGCGGGATGGTTGAGGAAAGCAATGTCCCAATCTTCGAGGTGGAGACGCAGGGTAAGGTCCAGATCGTCGGTAATGGTAGCTTCATTCCAGCCGCCACACTGTGCGATCGCATCACGACGAATAAACTGACCATTGCCGCGCAACTCTCCAATCCCACCCAGGGCAGCCCGCTGCTGCTGATAGTAGCTATCTAGAGCCATCTCAGCCCGCTGACCCCGGGTCCAGACATTCACGGCTGCGTTGGCTACTGCCTTACGCACCTGAACTGCACCGACGGGTATTTGAGGGTGGGCCAGTGTCTTTCTCGTCAGGAGCGGTACGACCTGCTTGAGTAGATTAGGGTCGACCTGGGCATCGGCATCAAAAACAGCTAAAATCTCACCTTTTGTTTTGGGCCATACCGCGTTGAGAGCCCCGGATTTACCGCCCACGGCATCAGCACTCCGGTGAATCACATGGAGCTGAGGGTAGTGGGTTTTTAGCTGGTCTAGAATCGGCCCCGTTTGATCATCACTATTGTCGTCAATCACCCAAAGATCGTAACGATGACTGGGATAGTCCAGTTGACAGAGGGAGTCTACAAGCTCGGCAATCACGCGCTCTTCGTTTTTTGCCGCGACCAACAGCGAAATATAAGGAAGCTGCGTTGTCGTCGCCATGTTCGGGGGCGCCACCGTGCTCAGGTCCATGGGGTGCCCGGCAGGGTGCTCGCTCAGAGACCGGGGGCGAGCACATATCACCCGCAGTAAGTAAACGCCCACTAATGCGGTCAGCCCGAGTACAATCCACGCGCCCCAGGCAAACAAATGTAGGGTCAGGGTGAAACTCCATAGGAGCGAGAGTGCCATAGCCGCCTTAAAGCGACGACGGTCTTCCTCTGGCAGCAGATCAATCTCCGCTAGCAATTCAGTATCGGCATCGGGCAGTGACTCGGCGTAGGACTCAGGCATAGGAGAATATTAAGCAACCGTTATATTTATTCAGGTTACTAGACGATTCGTCGGGTTTCTTGTTTTTATGGCGATTCTCCCATCGCGGGGCCCGAGCCGACGTCATCACATTCCCATAATTTTTTAGCGCGGTCCTGTTTGTGCAGCGTGGTCCTAGGGTTGGGCCGCTCTACAATTTTTCCATCAACTTTACTGATCAACTCTCTGCAGACTGGGGCATTCTGGATATAGAGCGTTTCTCATTTGACCTAAGTTCCCTGACGTTAGGCCTACGCCTGACAGGGTCGAAGGTCAGATGAGGAGCAAGTTTCAATGCCCTTGAAACTTGCTGTATGAATCATGGTCACCTCCAGACCTGGCGTTTTCCCTAGCGCAAGTGGCAGGTTTGGACGTGGTTTAGAGCAGTCTTGATCCCAATTTGTATTGCCATGCCTACCGAAGGAATTACCCCCGCAACCAAGCAGGACTGTGGCGTTTACCTGCCCTATTACCAGGGCACTAAGCGCAATGCTTTGCCTTACACCATCGGTCTCTACAAGAAAGGCAACCTGGAGGGACAACGCACCATTGAAGGGGGAGAGAGCATTAGCTTCATTGCCACTTGGAATGTTTCGATGTTGCCCGCTGACCTCACCCGTTGCCGTATGCAGTTTGACGGCGATGCTGAGCTGAGTTACGAGGTCACGATGGCCACCTTTGAATTTGTGGATTACCTCTTTGATGTCGTTGCAACGATGCGTATGAAGAAGGCTCCAGATTTCTCGAAGTCCTTTTATCGCAAGCTGTTGCGGATGGATGACTAGCGCAGCGTCAAGTCTGAAAATTTGGATTGGGACTGGCGAATAGTGCCTATCGAATGGCATTAGGTCTATCGCCGTTGACGGTCAGAGTCCTCACACGAGTTCGCTATCTCAACTCATCGCTATTTCGCTTGGGGATAGGGCGTGTGGGCGCCGTCTTGCGATAGGCCAAGTCGGCACGTTTGATGCGGTGTTTTAACGTCGGCTCAGCGTAGTGGACCAAGGCGGTTTACCCTGCAGGCGAGCAGAATATCCTTAAACCGAACCGAAGCTACCGAATCTCAGCAGGCCCCTCGTGGCACAATAGGGCAGCGCCCTAGCTGAGATGGAGGAGTGAGCGCGTGCCCGATTCTAAAAAACTGTTGATTGGTTCGACTGAGCCTTACAGTGGCAAGACTGCTACCGTGCTGGGATTAGGTTTGCAGCTTAAGCAGCGTGGGTTTGATATCGCCTACGGTAAGCCGATTGGTACCTGTGCTACAGAGCGACTCGAGGTTTGTCCTGACGAAGATCGGCAGTTTATTGCCCAAATGCTGGAGCTTTCGGGTGATCGGGTGCGGCCAACGCTGTTCTCTCTGGATTCTGACACTATCCAAATGCAGCTGGCGGAGACATCTTCGGCCGACTATGCGGCTCAGCTCAGCCCGTATCAGGACCCTGGAACGGCTACGTTGCTCCTGATTGAAGGGCCTGGAACCCTGGACGAGGGCACCTTATTTGGGTTATCGCTGCCGCAAATGGCGGCCCAGGCGGATGCTCCAGTGATGCTGGTGGCACGGTTTCAGTCGATGTTGGTGGTGGACGGTCTGCTGGCGGCCAAGCAAAAATTGGGCGATCGGCTCATCGGTGTGGTTATCAACGACGTCCCAGAGGCGCAGCTTACCCTCGTTGAAACGGCGCTCAAAGACTGTCTTGCGCGTCATCAGATTCCCGTTTTTGGCATTTTGCCGAGTTCACCCCTGATGCGTAGTGTCAGTGTTGGTGAGTTGGTGGAGCGGCTAGATGCCGAAATCCTATGTTGCGCTGACCGCCTGGAAGGGCTCGTCGAAAGCCTATCAATTGGCGCAATGAATGTTAACTCAGCGCTAAAGTATTTTCGCCGAGCTGACAACATGGCTGTTGTGACCGGTGGAGACCGGGCAGATATTCAACTGGCCGCGTTGGAAACGTCTACCCAATGTCTGGTGTTGACGGGGCATTTACCCCCTCGAGCTGACATTCTTGAGCGGGCTAAGGAGCTAGAAGTCCCCATCCTTTCGGTGGATTTAGATACTCTGACCACCGTTGAGAAAATTGAAAAGGCCTTCCAGCAGGTTCGCCTCCAGGAGCCGATTAAGGCAGAGTGCATTCATCTGCTGATGGAGCAGCATTTTGACATTGATCGGTTGTTAGACGCCCTCTCTTTGCAGCCAGTGCTGTCAGTGTGAGCTGAGGCTGAGCTGAGGCAAGATGAGCTGGGGTAAGGTTCGCTGCTTAGGTCTGCTGCCCTGTTTGGTCTGTGCTATCACCTTGCGAGTGGTCCTAGCGAACGTGTGGAAAGATGCTGACCACCCTTTAACTGCTTGATATCGGCATTCCCAGGTAGTGCCTTAGGTCCGATAGATCTCTCCACTGTGTCCAGGACCATCCTGGCGCTCAAGTTCCTTATAACTTGAGCTCAGTGGCTCGCTGTTGTGTACAAACCTGTGTGGCGACGGCTATGACAGCATCCATGGGATGCGACTTAGCATACATCTTGGTATAAATCCTGCGGGTTTTGGCAAGTGGTTTGGTAAAATTAGCGCGTTCACATCCTGGTACCGCTGTTGAGCAATCCTGTTGATACTCCGTTAGATACCCTCAAGGTTGATGATTTTCTGCAAGAGCTGGCTGCTATTCAAGAGTCTGGCTCAAAGCGAATTGCGATTTTGGGATCTCGTCATGTGCCCATTACCCATTTGCGGCTTATTGAGCTGATGAGCTATGCATTGGTATTGGGTGGAAATCGTTTGCTCACCTCAGGGGCAACAGGGACCAATCAGGCGGCGATTCGGGGAGCGATGAAGGCGGATGCGAATCTGCTGACTGTGATTTTGCCGCAGAGCTTGGCTAAGCAGCCACGTGAGTCACGGGAGCAGTTAGATCAGGTGATGCATCTGGTCCAGAACTCAGCGAATGATCATTTATCTTTGGCGGATGCCAGTGCGCTGTGTAACCAAGAAATCATTTCTCGATGTCAGCAGCTGATTTGTTTTGCCTTTCATGACAGCCATACGCTGCTCCAGACCTGCCGAGATGCCGAAGATCAGCGCAAAAT
>JBCBOC010000391.1:0-4651 GCA_039821475.1 Cyanobacteria bacterium J06632_22
CGAAACAGGCCGCTGGTGTCTTTTCCGTATGTCCCGGCCTCGCGCCGGAAGCAGCTGGAGTAGCCGGCGTAACGCACGGGAAAGTCGGCGGCGTCGATCCGTTCCTCGCGGTGCAGCCCGGCCAACGCAATCTCAGACGTGCCGCCGCCGAAGAATTCATGCGCTCGTTAGAGCAACTTGGCGAAATGCTGGATGAAGAAGAGACAACCGACGAAAGCGCCAACGGTATGCCAGCTCAAACAACCGCGGAAGCAGAGCTCAACGGTTCACTGCGGCTCGATTTAGACTTTGGCCACAGCTATGGTCGACGCCCCAGTGCAGGCACGACGGAGCGCCCCAAAACGGACCCGCCACCAGCCAACCCGGGCTCAATTGATAGTTGATGCGTCCTGACGCTGGCGACAGGCCTCATAGAGAAACAGCGCTGCCGAAATCGCTACATTTAATGACTCTACGCCAGTCGCCAACGGAATGCTCACTTCGTGGGTTGCGGTTTGTAGCAGCGAGGCTGACAGGCCACTGCCCTCATTACCCAAGACAAAAATGGTGGGTCGTCGCAGATCCAGCGCCCAGTAGGCTGCCGACGCAGTCGGGGTCGTTGCCACAATCTGCAAAGGTCGCCCGACTTTAGCAGATTGCGCTTGGGCAGAGGCCAACGCTTGCGACAGGGACGAATACACCTGCAGTGGCGATCGAAACCACTGTCCAGCTGACGCGCGCAGCACCTTGGGATGATCGATGTCGACGCTATCATCACTGAGCCAGAGGCCATCCGCACCGGCAGCAGCAACCGTTCGAATAATGGTCCCTAAATTACCGGGATCCTGCAGACGCTCAACGGCCAGCCCCAGCGAGGGGAGCACCGCAGAGCCACTCACTGAAGCAGACCGTTCTGCCCTAGACGTGAGTCGTCTGACTGCGGTGGCCACTACCCCCGCGGGGTTCACTGTGGTTGCGAGCGACTTGAGTACCATCGGTGTCACCGCTCGCACCGTTTCTGCCCGCCCTGCCAACCGTTCTCCCAGGGACGAATGCCGCTGCCACCAGTCGGCGGTGTAAAACAAGCAGCGCAGCGGATACTGCACCGCATCAGCCGCCTCAACCACATGGGTCCCTTCTAGCAGGAACGTGTCCTGACGATGACGCTCTTTAGTGTGGTGCAGCTTGCGAACTTGCTTAACGAGCGGATTATGCGTGCTGGTGATGGGCGTCGGTAGATTCATTCAAATTACTGAGGCCGTAAAGCAGCTTATATAAATAATTCAAACCTCTAATTTACGGCTTCACCGCAATTGGACGCACTTTTGAAGTAATCACGATACATACCCTGCTCACTGAGTTAGGGCAGGGCATTCTATAGATATTGGGAACAGCTTGAGAGCAGCTGTAGGCACTCTTTCCAAAGCACTGAACGCGCGGCGTGAAAGCTAGCCACAGCCCACCAACAGAATGTTGGCAAGTTCTTTGCCGACCCTTTGCTGTCTCAAAATGCGGAACCCGGGACTTGAACCCGGAAGTCCTTGCGAACACTAGTACCTGAAACTAGCGCGTCTACCAATTCCGCCAGTTCCGCATTTGCAACCACTAACGGCTGCGGTTGTTAATCATCTATCACGAAGGGAACGTTCGTCAACTCCTTTCTCAGCCAGAATGCCTAATTTTGCCGAAAATCCCCTAATGGCATCCTTCCCAAGGTAGACAAGTCTGTTAATCATCCTATAGTTTTGGGTAAACTCAGCGCCTAATGTAGTAAGGATTCATACGTTGTGCGATCGCAGCATCATTGTCCCGATTTTAGGCAGGTGGCTCAGTAATACCTGGGGTATCGAAAAACACTTTCATTATCCCTGCCCCCTCGCATAATTCGAGGCAGCCAAGGTGTACCAGCGTTATCATCTGCCAGACCCACCGCACCATCGACGCTTGCTGCCAGCGTTTTAGGTTGCATATCGTTTAACTGTTTCGCCGAACCTGGAGGACACTCCTATTCTTTCTTCAACTCCTACCGCTAATCTTGAATCTGCGCCCGTCGTCGCAGCGCCTGAGCCGATCATTGAAATCTGGGGTGGCCATCGTCTCAGCGGCCACATTCCTGTCAGCGGCGCAAAAAATTCGGCCCTGGTGGTAATGGCAGGTGCGCTCCTATGCTCCCAGGATTGTCGCATCCGCAATATTCCCTCCCTGGTTGATATTGACCGGATGGCCAGTGTCCTCACAGCTCTGGGGCTCAAGGTTTCCCGCAATGGTGCAACCCTAGATGTGGATGGCAGCACCCTCTGCCATTCCAAAGCCCCTTACGATATTGTCAGCCGTCTACGGGCGAGCTTTTTTGTCATTGGTCCCCTGTTGGCACGGTTGGGCGTCGCCCGAGTGCCGCTACCCGGCGGCTGTGCTATCGGCGCTCGTCCAGTGGCTCTGCATATCCGTGGCTTACAGGCCATGGGTGCCCAAGTACACATGGACCACGGCACCGTGCATGCCTATGTGCCAGGCAGCCGCAATCGTCTTAAAGGGGCTCGCATTTACCTGGACTATCCCAGTGTTGGAGCGACGGAAACCCTGATGATGGCAGCAACCCTGGCAGAGGGTGAAACTGTCATTGAAAATGCGGCTCAAGAGCCTGAAGTCGAAGATTTGGCTAACTTCTGCCGAGCCATGGGCGCCAAAATCCGAGGCGCTGGCACCAATGCCATCACGATTGTGGGTGTTCCCCATCTTCACTCCGCCGACTATGGCATCATTCCTGATCGGGTTGAGGCTGGCACCTTTATGCTGGCGGCTGCCATCACTCGATCTGAGCTGACCTTAGGTCCAGTCATTCCCGAGCACATTACGCCATTGCTCTCGAAGCTCAATGAAGTGGGATGCCGCATTGTCAACGACGGTCCAGGGCGGGTACGGATTATCCCTGGCGATCGAATTCTGCCGACAGATATTCAAACGCGGCCTCACCCAGGCTTCCCTACCGATATGCAAGCCCAGTTTATGGCCCTGCTCACCTTGGCCGATGGCGATAGCATGGTTACGGAAACCGTCTTCGAAAATCGCCTCCAGCACGTCGCTGAGTTCAACCGCATGGGCGCAGATATCCGCATTAAGGGCGACTCCGCCTTTGTCAAAGGTGTGCCTAAGCTGTCAGGCGCACCGGTGACAGGGACCGACCTGCGAGCTTCTGCGGCCCTCGTCGTGGCAGGCTTAGCAGCTGAGGGCAAAACCACACTGCACGGGCTCCGTCACCTAGACCGAGGCTATGCGGACATCGAGGGCAAGCTCACGGGTGTCGGCGCCAAGCTTCGCCGCGTCATCCCTGAGACAGCTGACTAGCGCAACATGGCGTAGAGCCATCGTCTTGCCCCGCTACTTGCGCCTTTGAGGGCCGTTATTCCTTCAGCGCAAAGTGTCAGTGTATACCCAGCCTCAACGATGAGCAGGGTGCCCTAGGGCCATAGGCGCCTGTGATAGCTATACTGCTATCACAGGCGTTTTTGATAGTGACCGATCAAATTCAAGTTTCATCGTCAAAAGCGTACATCCCAAAGAAAGCAGCCCAAAAGAAAGCAGCCCCTGCGGCAACTAATTGCTGTGACGCATCGCCCAAAGATGTGGTTGAACTGCCCAAAGCATAGCTTCAGCAATTTTTTGGGCACCGTTATAGACGCCCATAGGGTTCGTTAACGCATTCGCCAATGCCGTCACAACCGCCCCCAACCGTCCCCTCATTTATCAATCCCATCGTGCCTTCAGCTCACTCCCCATTTGAAAAAACACTGTTAACGGGACTGCGGGCAAACCATTTTCGTCATCCCCTCGACCTTCAGGCCACCCAGTCTTTGCAGCAGCTCCCTGGATTAGATATTGCTATCCGGAGTTTGCTGGGCCCGGTGGGGGAGCAGGTCTTTCAGCTAGAAAATCTGGCCGCTAGTGTGCAGGTGGGTCCAAAGCAGTTGCCTCACTTGCACGAATTATTGTTAGAAGCCTGCCAGGTTCTAGATCTAGATGTGCCCAAGCTCTATGTGAAGCAGCATCCTGCCCCCAATGCCTACACGTTTGCTATGCGGGGTAAGCAACCCTTTATTGTTATCCACACTGCGCTGATTGAACTGCTGACGCCACCGGAAATTCAAGCTGTGTTGGGGCATGAGTTAGGCCATTTAAAGTGCGATCACAGCGTCTATTTGACCCTAGCCAACTTGCTGACGGTGGCGGCCAGCACCCTACCAATGGGCACTGTCCTAGCCCAAAACCTCCAGGCTCAGATGATGGAATGGATTCGCTGCGCTGAGTTTACCTGCGATCGCGCCGCGTTACTGGCTACCCAAGATGCCCGGGTCGTCGCATCAGTGCTCATGAAACTGGCCGGTGGGTCACCATCCCTTGCCCCTCTGCTGAACTTGGATGCCTTTTTAGAGCAGGCGCGCGAGTATGATGCCCTTAGCGATACGGACATCGGAGACTTGCTCAAGCAGTTACGCACCCAGGATTTGTCTCACCCGGTACCGGTCTTACGGGCCAAGGAAATTCAAGACTGGGGCAATAGCAAAACCTATCAAAGCCTGTTAAAAGCGCGTTCGATTCCATATAATGATCGAGCCCAGGCAAACTTGGGCAAAAAAACCCTGGAAAGGGGCGGATGGCGAAATTGGTAGACGCA
>JBCBOC010000229.1:0-6231 GCA_039821475.1 Cyanobacteria bacterium J06632_22
TCCAAAAAAATTTTGAAAAGGCACAAACTTTTTTGAAGACTCAGCAAATTTTCGACCCCGTTTTGCAGTGACGCTATACGCTAAATCACTTGCCGAAACTAGGTTCTAAATGTTTAGCTCAATATAACGGCGGGCATTATTTACGTAACGCAGGGTAGCTTTTATCACATTTGTTTGTAGCATTTACTCGCTTAGAACACCTGTCCCCTTCGCACAATCGAGTAGCTCTGCTGAGCCATTAGTCGTCCGCATGCTCCTCACTAGGCAGAGACTTTCTACGGTAAGTGCAGCGCCGTAAGGCCGATGGGATCACTTCCAAAGACGCAACCCGAGGGTCATTCTGTTCATGACTTACAGGGTTGTCATCCGTCTCTTTCTTTCTCTCACCTGTTATTTCATTACTAAACATCACTAAACCAGTCGCCATGTCCACTAACTTTCAGACCGGAACCAATACCCCTGATACGATTACTTCCAATAAGCCGATTAAGTGGTCTTGGCTAGCCTTAAGCTGCGCCAGTCTACTGACGGGAATGTTCTACCTCGCAACAATTGAGCTCACTGGGCCGGTGACTGTTTCCCAGGTTCAAAGCCAGCAGGCAGAATAGTTTAGATGTTGTCAATGGGCGAACCTCTTCCGAAACTGTAGATATTGTTTTGGAAAAGGTTGTTCTGATTATCTCATGTTGACTGTTGCTCAATAGTAGAGCCTTGAGAAACAGTATGACTGCGATCAGCAGATAACGCTGTCAGCTTCGTTAGAGCGAAACTGGCCACTACTGCCTTGGGAATTCAATGAGGCAGCTTTACGAGCCGGTTTAACGTAAATAGTGTTTACTACGTCTAACCGTCCCGCACAAGCAGCAGTGGGCGACAGCTTTGATGTTGGTACGGCAGCAGATGCCCGGGTATACGGTGGCTTGCGGTTTGCTGATATTTGGGAAGATACTGTTGTCCGCTACGACGGCATTGACTTTACTAATACATAAATTACAATTGACCGCGACTTTACGGGCATTGGTCTGATGCTAGGTGCCGAAGCCAATGTGCATTTGGGCGCTGGCTTTAGTCTGTTTGGTCAGGCTGGGGGCGGCCTAATGGTGGGCGATACCCGATTGTCCTATCAAGAATTAGACAACAATGGGCTAAATCTTATTGCTGCTGTGGAGCAACAGGGGCAGTCTCGGGTGGTGCCCATGACGGAAGTGGCAGCCGGCATTAACTGGAGTGGTCCTTTAGGCAACAATACGCGCTTAGACGCGTCTTTTGGGTACAGCCTGGAGAACTGGTTTAATGCCATGGACATTATCCGGTTTAGCGACTCTACGGGGTCGGGGGTGATTAACCAGGAGACTGGCGATCTGTCCAGCGGTGGTCTTTTCTTTGGCTTAGGCGTCCAGATGGATTTTTAGGGGATCTTGAGGTTGCCCAGAGCCCTTTATCTACATCTCGTATCCCGACATTCCGGATTTATACAAAGTACGGTTTTCCGGATGGCAATTAGGGCCGTAGAGGCTAGGCTGTAGGGGTTGCACCATAGCTCACGAATGACCTTTCCTGATTCTTCGTCAGATGCCTTGACCGCGTCCGATGGTAACGCTACTGGATGGTTGACCAAGGTTCGACGCAACGCGCTGTTACCGGCCTACATTTTGGCGGTACCCTGGGCACAGGAAATTGTGGACCAGGTCTTTTTTCGCGGCAACTGGAACTTACCGGTTCATCCCCGCAGCCTAGAGGGCATTCCTGGCATTTTTCTATCGGCCTTTTCCCATGGTGGGTTTGGCCATTTGATTGGCAACAGCATCGGCTTCACGGTATTTACCTGGCTGATTTTAACCAAGAGTAAAAAGGACTTCTGGACGACCTTTTTTATTGGTTGGATTGGGGGTGGAGCCTTGAGCTGGCTGCTCGGTCCCAATAGCGCCCACGGTTTGAGTGGTGTTGTTTACACGCTGTTTGGCTATTTGCTGGCCATTGGTTGGCTCGAAAAGCGGCTAGTACCTTTGGCGTTGTCCGTCTTTGTGTTGGTGAACTACAGCTACTTCTTCTGGGGGGTGCTGCCCACGCAGCCTATGGTGGCCTGGTGGGGCCATTTATTTGGCTTTATCCTCGGTATCTTGTCAGCCTATGGAGTCTATCGTGAACCGGGTAAAAGCGACGGATAAGAGCAACCTATGTTGCGTTCGTCGAGTTGCTAAGGGCCATTTATAACGCTGGAAGCCTTTATTCTGGAGCACCCTTCGACTGCTACAGCAGCTTGTCTAGACCGTACAGCAAGGACTTCAACGGCAAAATTTTGCGAATCGCCAGCAAGACTCCCGGCATGTAGCAGGCGCGATCGCTCGTGTCATGGCGAAGCGTGTAAATTTGCCCTGGTGCACCAAAGATGACCTCTTGGTGGGCGATCAGTCCTGGTAACCGGACGCTGTGAATGCGAATGCCGTCGTCGGTGGTGCTACCCCGTGCGCCGGTCATTTTCTCGGATTCGTCTACCAGGGGTGGGTTGAACTGCTGGTTGGCCGCACTGAGGAACTGTGCTGTCTGAATTGCGGTGCCACTGGGCGCATCGGCCTTTTGGTTATGGTGCAGTTCGATAATTTCGACATGGTTAAAGTACTGTGCAGCCTGCTGCGCGGCCTGCTGCATGAGTACGACACCGATGGAAAAGTTGGGAATGATTAGGCAGCCGACGCTGGCCTTTTCGGCGAACTCAGCTAGGTTATGGATTTGCTCGTTGCTGAGGCCAGTGGTGCCGACAACGGGACGAACACCGTAGGCGATTGCAGCGCGCACGGTTTCGTAAATGGTGCTGGGGTGGGTAAAGTCCACCATCACGGCATTGCCCTCGCCTTGGGCCATAACCAGGGTGGCTTCTAGGTCGTTCGTAACGGCAACTTCTAAGGGGCCGCACCCGGCAATCTCGCCAATGTCCTGCCCGACGAGTTCGGGACTGCGCTCTACGGCGCCTACCAGCTGCATGTCTTCGGCCCCTGCCACGGCTTTGATTACCTCGCGACCCATTTTGCCTGCCGCGCCATTGACAACGACGCGGATTGGTTTTTCAGTTGCCGGGTTGGTCATTCGTTAGGGGTTCCTTTTCGTCAGTCTGGTGGTTTAGGGCCATCTGTTTAAGGCCATCTTTGGGATGCACCTGATTTTATCGCGGCGCTGCGACACAAACGCCTCAGATTCTGAAGAACCTGAGGCGTAAGGCGACGATGGACGATGTCTAGGGCTGCCACATGACTACAGCAGCCCCAGAATCGCGGATCGCTTCATGGTTGGGGAGATAGCTATCTCGGCGGCTCACACAAAGCAACCAATGGTATGCTCCCAACCGCGTCTAGAACGGGTATCTTGGCGATTGCAACGCGACAGACTTCAAGCTGGAGGCGGTTTAATTTAACCGATTTCAACCTGCTTGGTGTCAACGGCCTCAGCACCGTCAATGGCCCGTGCGACTTTGACCATTTTGTCGAGGATGGCCTGGCTAGGAACCTTGCCCTTGAGGACAACGGTGCCGCTGAGTTGGGCGACCCATAGGGTGTCGATGTCGTCTAGCTGGCTGTCTTCGTCAAAGGCTAGGGCGACGCGCTTCGCCAGACCGCTCTCGTCGTACTCACCGGTTAGGCCAACGCGATAGTCGGGGATGGATTCTTCTGCGGGCTGGTTAGTCGCGGTAACGGTGGGGGCGGACTTGGTCGGCGTAGACTTCGTGGACGTCGAACGCGATTTGGGACGGCGACCTGCCATCACCTTAGTGGAGGCACCCTCGGGCTTATCGGTGCCAAACATTCTTCTTAGAAAACCCATTTTGATCAGCTCCTGTAATTCGATGAACTGTGAAAACACACAAAGAAAACGCACGGACGTTGCCACTGCTCTCCAGACTACTGAGGTCTTTCGACTTTAGGCTGCATCTTCAGAAACAAATAAGAAGTTAAACCTGTGCCACGTCCAGAACGGTCGTTTTCCCTGAGCAAAAGCGATAGGTTTCAGGCGATATGCGTTTTGGATCTACAGGTTTCAAGCTGGATGTGGTTTATCGCGAGTGCGCTATGGGTGGTTAGTGCCCTACCTACCTATAAGACACCGACGGTTGAGAGTCTGTTTGGCACGCCCCATAGGGCGTCGCGGCCTTGATCCTATGGATCTTGGGGTTGCTATGGCCAGGACTTTAAAAGGGAAAATCTTTGACAAAGGGACAAAGTCTTCGACTTATGGCGCTTAGCGCTAATATTCATGGTTTTCTGACGTAGAGGCGTCACCCCACAGGTCTGTGGCCCCTTAGACCACTTCAAGGAATGTTACGTCATCAAAAACGGCAAACCACCAAACCACTGCGGGCACTTCTTAATCTGAGGGGTGCCCTTTTCTCTATGGGGTCAGCGTTCACACTGCTCAATTTGCCGGACGGCCGTTAGGGCTGAGTAGCTGACGCCAGCGGTGCCTTCGCCAGGGTGGGTGCCGTCGCCCACTAGCCAGAGGTTTTTAATGGGGGTGCGGTTGGCGAAGCCAAAGGGACCAAAGGTGGGTACTCGCTGGCCAATGCCACCGACCATGCCCCTGTGGCGGGCCGTATAGCGGGCAAAGGTGCGGGGGGTGCCGGCTTCAATGTGGATGAGGTGCTCTGGTTTGAGGTCGAAGTAGGTGTTGAGATGTGCGATCGCACTTTCAGTAAACGCTGCCTTCAGCGCCTCGTAGTCTGCTGCCTTGGCCCACGCTTGCACATCGGTAAAGGACGAGGCAATTACCGTGGCCATGCCCGCGGGTGCTCGCCCATCGTCGGGGTGACTGACGGACACAAATAGCGAGTTATTTTCCCCAATTGGGCCATTGTAGTCGTAGAGGAACTGCAGGTGCGGTGGGCAGTCCGGCGGAATTGCAGCTCGGTCTACCCCCAGGTACACCACAAAGGCCCCCGATGCGGGCGGCAGTTTCTCGACCCGTTGTTGGTACCCCTGGGGAGCATCCTCACCCAATAGCCGCACCCAATCCTGCACTGTCACGTTGCTGACCACATGGTCTGCGGCCTCTAGCCAAACTGCGCCCGTCTTTTGGTTGCGAACCTGGACAAAGCGCTGCTGGTCTGAGTCCAGCTGGATCCGCTCTACCGTGTGGCGCATGTGCAGCTCACCGCCGTCTCGCGCTAGGGCCTCAACCAGTCGGTCGCTCAGCACCTGCATGCTGCCCTGTAAATGAAACAGTCCTTGCGGGGCCTGGGAAACCCCCAGCGCTGTGGCCGCGTACAGCAGTGCTGTCTGGTCCGCGTCCACCTGAGAGTAAAGCTTTAATTGCAGGTCTAGAAACGTCTTCAGGCGTCTGTCCTCGGCCAACCCATACCCCCGTAGCAGTTGCCCCACTGTCGAGAAGGTGTAGGGCACCGTTAGCAAGGTTTGGGGCCGCAGCGCCGTGGCCAGTTGCCACACATCCCACGGGCTGCGAGGTGGCAGTACCGGATCGTTAGCCTGGAACTGCCAGCTATAGTCAAACAAATCACTCAGCTTTTGCCAGAAGGGCTCACTGCCCGGGAACTGCCGCTGGCGTTCTGCCCGCCAACGTTCTGGGTCACGCCAGACTTGAATCGGTTCCGTCTCGCCGGGTAAAAACACGGCACAGGCAGGGTCGCACTCTGTGGCCTCTGGCAAGTCGATGTTGAGTTCTTGAAAGATGCGGTGGTGGATGCCCCCAGGTTCTAACCCGGCGACCTGGGTTGCCCCCACGTCAAAGGTAAACCCCCGCCGCTTAAAGGTAGACGCGCAGCCCCCCGGCACAATGGCCTGTCAAATACCTTTACCTGATAGCCCCGCCGTGCCAGCAGCGCCGCTGCCGTCAATCCGCCGATGCCTGCGCCGACAACCACAACTTTGGTGGAGCGACCCGATGCGAGCAGGGTCGGCGATGTCGCAGACTGAACCATGGGCTTTGTTTACGTTTCTTTACTTTTCTATTGTAGCGGGCTCCCTGATGCAGGCACAGCGTGCTTGCCCTTGCCCGTTGATGGTAGCTGTAGGGTCGGTGTCTGTCCTAAGCCCTGGCCCCGTCCAGAACTGGTATTTTCCGACGGGGAAAGCCACCGGTTTCGACTTGGAGGTGGTTTATCCCTGGTCAATCAAGATCGCCCTAAAGTCGTTGACATTGGTGAGCGTCGGCCCGGTCATCACTAGAGTCTCCAGGGCCTTGAAGAGGGTATAGCTGTCGTGACGGTCTAGAAAATCTGCCAGAGAA
>JBCBOC010000096.1:0-9031 GCA_039821475.1 Cyanobacteria bacterium J06632_22
CGAATCCAAGGCATAGCGAAAGTTTTAGGCAAGTTTTAGGCAAACAATGGGCGAAGATTTTTTAGGCGCAAATCTGGGCAAAGCTGAGTAAATCTTCGGGTTACCCCACTTTGAGTATGTAAGGCACACAGCAAATCTAGTCTGCGCCATTTATGGGAAGACGCCGAGTATCTTCACAGCTCTTAGCCCGCTGCCTGTAGATACTGATGCTGTGATCCTGCGGACTTGGCAGCCGTGGGCCAATTTTGCTGTGGCCATACCAACTCAACCCGGCCTAGGCGGCTGCGCGGGTCGGGACCAGAGGCAAGGCGCGGATCTTCAGTGCAGGGTTACGCTTACGACTGAGCCGGCTGTAGGCCACAGCCCCAGATGTTTGAGGAAACCGATACTCTTAACCAGAATAAACCCAACTTTCAACTCCTTTGGGCCCATTTCCAGAGGCATTTCCAGTGCCCCTGCATGCACTGTTTCTGGGCAACACGACTGCCTGAGTCGTGTTGCCATAGCAGCCGAACGGGGGATAGACCCATTCGGCTGCGTCGCAAGGCTTGAGAATCAGGGCTTACAGCTTTGGGCCCTGCCTTTAGCAACGCGAATCATGTAATCGGGGGAGGGCAATTTGGCTAGGATGGCGGGGGCAGATCGTGGATTGGATGAAGAAGAATCCCAGGGAAGGACAAGGGTTGCGATATCATAACTTTTATATCGGTATGTCATTATGCCGTTCCCTCCCTTCCCTGAGGGATGCGGCTGATTTTGCTATATATCTGGACATCCATTGGAGAGATACCATGCTGACGCTTAAAATCGTTGTCTATCTGACTGTCGCCTTCTTTGTCGGGCTGTTTATCTTTGGTTTCCTCAGCGGAGACCCCGCTCGGAACCCTGGTCGTCAAGATTTCGAATAACGCTTGTGCGGGCATCAGGCACGTTTCTGTGCTCGCCCCTGTGCTTTAGGTGGTGGGGCGATTGCCTCCCTGGCCGATAAGCATACGTACTGATGAGCCGGTTGGCTGGTTGTAAGCTAGTCAACCGTTTTTGCTGGAAAGATTCCGTTTTCGTATGGCTTATCCTGACCTTCCCCCGTCCCCTCCAGCTGAAGCGCAGCTGTTACCCAGCCCGCAGGCTAACGCCGGAGACTCGTTAGGGTTGCCGGAGGGGACTCGCCGTTGGCCATCGTCTCCCCAACCGGTCCTCCAGTCTCTAGCTGATGTCAGTTATCTGGCTCAGGATCTCATCTCCCCCTCTCCTGGGTCCGCCGTTCTGTCCCAGCCATCTGGCTCGATTGAGATGCTGTCGGGGGAGGGCGCTGTTGTGAGTAGAGTCGAGGGAGACAGGGCGAATGCGAGTTCGAACCCTGTACCTCCAGCTGCTGGAGAGGGGGTGTCCCAGGTGAATGAAGTTGAAGGGACGCGTCTCCTAGTCGATATTGAGTCCAGTCGTGATGAGAGACCTGGCGAGGCGACTGAGTCGGTTTCTGCGCCTGGAGATACGCCTGCAGATGCATCAGTGGATAGCGAGTCTCCAGCACAGTCGCCCGCTGACCTGGATGAGTCACCCCGCCCGACCACTCGGCCTCCGTTAGGGGCCGCGACTCAACTCGATATCATTGCCGATTACCAGAGCTATGATCCCGTTCGCCAAGTTGTGACAGCATCGGGGGATGTGCAGCTAACCCTGAGCGGGTCGCTTTTGCAGGCCCAGAAGGTTTGGATTAATTTACTGAATCGTTACGTCCTGGCTGAGGGGGATGTATTGCTGACTCGGGGAGCACAGCTCGTTCGCGGTCAACGGGTCGAATACAGCCTGGCGCAGGGGGCTGGAACCGTCTTTGACGCTAAGGGGCAACTGTCGCTAACGGCCCTGGGCGATGATTTTGCAGATCCGACGGTATCCCCGACGCTCAGCCGCAGGGCGTTTGACCCGCTTAATCCTGACCGCGGTGTTAGTTCCGTTGTGGGTGTGGGTGGCCTGCAGTTTGGTTCCAACACAGATATCAATTTTCCGGGTGCTGAAGGTGGGGTTCGGCAACTGCGGTTTGAGGCTGGCCAGCTCGACTTCGATGCCCTGGCTTGGCGAGCGGAGGATGTCCGCATTACCAATGATCCATTTTCACCACCAGAACTGGAACTACGCTCTGATCGCCTCACGATTACGAGCTTGAACGACGAGCAGGATTTGCTGCGGGTAGAGAATCCACGCTTGGTCTTTGACCAAGGATTTACACTGCCGCTTTTCCGACAAGATTACATCCTCAATCGCGGTCAGTTTGACGCTGATGATCTCAATCCACTGCCCACGGGGATTGGGGTTGATGGTCGAGATCGTGGCGGCTTATTTATTGAAAGGGGCTTTACGGTCTACGAAACACCTGACGTGACTGTGGGGGTAACACCTCGCTACTTGGTGAGTAATGCGCTGGATCAGGGGCTATTTGATGCTAATGCTTTTGGCATTGGTGTGGATGTTAGCGCCCGTGTTGCTAATGACATTGCAGTCACCGCATCGGCCGATTTATCGGGGTTGGTGTTTAACGAAATTTCTGAAAATCTAAGGGCTAACGTACGGGCTCAGCGCCTGATTGGAGACCATACGCTGGCACTGGAGTATAGCTATCGTGACCGCCTGTACAATGGCTCGCTTGGGTTTCAAGATGTGCGCTCTAGCTTAGGGGCGGTCTTGTTATCGCCGGTCATTGTGCTTAATGATGCAGGCTTAAGTTTCGATTATCAGATTGGTGCGCAATATATCACTGCCGAAACTGATCGGGTGGGTCTATTGGGACTCAATCCAACGGATAATTTAGTGAGTCTAGGCCGGTTTCAGGGCAGTGCCCGGCTTTTTCAGGGATTCACACTCTGGCAAGGGACTCCTCTACCGGCGACGCCAACAGAGGGGCTGCGCTATACGCCTTCTCCCGTGACCCCAAGCATTTCGCTAGGGGCTAGCCTCAGGGGTGTCGCGACGTATTACACCAATGGAGACTTTCAAGAGCTTCTAGCTGGGGCTGTGAGTTTGAATTTCCAGTTTGGGCATCTATCTGCACCGATGTGGGATTACACGCGATTTAATGTCGGCTATTATCAGGCCTTTGTGGGGGGTGACGATTCACCGTTCCTATTTGACCGAGATGTGGATCGTCGCGTGCTTTCATTGGGACTTATGCAACAGGTCCACGGTCCCTTGCTGTTGGGGTTTCAATCCTCTTTAAACCTCGATAGCGGTGACGATGTCAGCACCGATATTATTTTGGAATATAGCCGTCGTACCTACGGCATTTTGCTGCGTTACAGTCCCACTCGTTCAACGGGTGCGATCGGCTTTCGCCTCAGCGACTTTAGCTGGGTGGGTGGTAGCGATCCCTTTGACGAGCTCGGTCGAGATGTGGAAGGTGGTGTGATTCAGCAATAACAGATGTACCCGCAGGGTTGTTAAAAATGCTTGAAAACCCTTAAGCTTTTGGTATCAGATAGGGTGCAAACGGATAATATCCGTGTTCGCCACAGTAGAAAAAACACGGTTTCAGGACTATATCTAGTGTTGAGTGTGATGTTTAGCACCGCTCACGTAGTCTAGACTCATCTTCGATGATGTTCCTCTCTAGGGCGCTTTCTCGGCTAGATGCCGATAAAGGCGATGCCTTTATTGAGGTGGCGCGATTGAGGTTTTACCTAAGCTTGCGCCGCATCTTCGGAACTTCTAGGGAAAGATAAGAAGAGCACTGCATTTGTGTCTATGACAGTGTTATTCGCTGCACTGTTAGCTCTCTATGAACCGTGCCAAAGCTGTATTTTCACGAGCTGTAGTGGCCAATAAGTTATGCAACCTTCTTTAGCACAAGAGGCCAGGCAAGCCATTCTGCTGTTGACTGAATATGCCTTTGAGCTGGGCTGGCGGGAGCCGACAGCTCAGGTTGTGCAGTGGCTTGAGACTTATCGCCCCAGTTGGATTCGGGACGCAGTTGTAGAAGCGCTGTATCAGGGGCGTTACAAGGCTATTTCAGTGCAGCAAATTTTGGCCCTTTGGCAACGGCGAGGGCAACCTTTACGCCATGCCACAAAAGATTTTGAACGAACCATTGCACTGCCACTGGGGCTACAGCTTACGGCTTCTTTGCCCGTCACTTCATCATCTCGGTTGCCGACTCAGTTGCCGACGACTCAATTTCAGGCAACCCCAAACCAACCTGCGCAAGCGGTGCCGTCAGCGGTGACAGAGTCGTCCTCTCACTCACCCTCTCCGCGCAATGGTGCTGCCATTGGAGCCTCTCAGTCAAGGGAGACGGTGGGGGAAGCGGTTGGCATAGGGTTGGATCAACTCTCCGCATGGGATGAAGTGACGCCGCCGTTTTTTGATGAATCTTCTGATCAGTCTGCGCAGACGACGCTGGCGGTGTCTGCTTCTGGTGGAAACGCCGTTTCGACTACCCAGAGTTTGCGTAAGCAAGAGGCTGTCCAAGCAACGCTATCTGCGATCGCAACTGATCGTGGGGTGCTCACCTCCGCCCATCAGCCGATTCAGCCTTTTCGTCCAGAACTGCCGTTCCCTAATCGTCGACGCTATCGCCGGTAAGCCATCAGGCGGTGTGGTGGCATTCCCATTGATGCTCTAGGCTACTCGTCTCTGATGGAGGCTTATAGTTCCCACCACTTTGCTTCTAAGAAAATGGCCCAATAGGCGTATTTTCTTCCAGGGTTAACCCAGCGCACCGTGTTGGGCCAAGCGCCTAGGACAGTCCTGGCACTCAAATGCCTAAATATTGGCGCTAAGTGGCCCGCCGTCGTGCACAAATCTTTGGGGCAACGGCTATATGTCCTACAAGGTGGAACCCGGCCCCGCAGAACGGTACAATTGCTTAAGAGTGTTAAGTATTCGTTACGAAGCGGGAGTTAGGCATGGGTCGCAAGCAGGCCATTATCATCGGTGCCGGGATTGGTGGGCTATCGCTAGGCATTCGGTTGCAAAGCCTGGGGTTTGACACCACCATCGTTGAAAAACTAGATGCGCCGGGTGGCCGTGCTTATGTGAGAAAAGCGGAAGGCTTTACCTTTGACATGGGACCGACGGTGATTACAGTGCCTCATTTCATTGAGGAGCTGTTTGCCCTAGAACGGGATCAGGCAGCGCTGAGTCAGCCCGACTTTCCTTCTGAGATTGTTGATGAGAATAAGCGCATTAAAGAAGGGATTTCGGGCGGCCCTAACACTAGCCGCTACGTCAAGATTGTGCCGATTCTGCCCTTCTACCGCATCTACTTCGACGACGATACATTTTTCGACTATGACGGTGACCCTGTCCATACCCGCGAGCAAATCAAAACGCTGGGCGAACCTGGCGATTTAGAGGGCTATGAACGCTTCCATGACGACGCCAAAGCTATTTTTGAGCGGGGCTTTTTGCAGCTGGGCTATACCCACTTTGGTGATGTGGGGTCCATGCTCAAGGTTGTTCCAGACCTGATGCAGCTCGATGCGGTACGCACGCTCTTCGGCTTTAGCAGCAAATATTTTAAGAGTGATAAGCTCCGCCAGGTGTTCAGCTTTGAAACGCTGCTGGTGGGCGGTAATCCCCTCTCTGTACCGGCTATCTACGCCATGATTCACTTTGTTGAAAAGACGTGGGGTATCCACTTTGCCATGGGGGGTACAGGGGCGCTAGTAGCCGGCTTTGTCCAAAAGTTCGAAGAACTGGGTGGCAAGATGGTCTACAACGCCGAGGTCAATAAGATTAACGTCACCTATGAGGGTGGCAAGAAGGTGACTAAGGGGATCACTCTGACGGACGGTACCGTTATGGCTGCCGATGCTGTCATTTCTAATGCCGACTGGGCCATGACCTACGGCAAGATGATCGAGCCCAAGTATCGTTTCTGGAATCAGGATCTGCGCATTAAGCTGACGCAGCAGTCCATGTCGCTGCTAGTAATTTACTTTGGCTTCAAAGCCGACGGCAACGAAGCCAGCAATCTGCGCCACCACAACATTATTCTCGGTCCCCGTTACGAGGAGCTGTTGAAAGATATCTTCAACCGCAAGATCCTCTCCGAAGACTTCTCTCAGTATCTGCACATTCCCACGTTGACCGATCCCTCTCTGGCCCCTGAGGGCCATCATGCCGCGTATACATTGGTGCCGGTGCCCCACAACGGCTCGGGCCTCAACTGGGACGAGATTGGCGACAAGCTAGTCAATACAGTGCTGACCTTCCTTGAAGAGCGGGGCTACCTGCCCAACTTGAAAGAGCGTCTGGTCTACCAGAGCTACATCACGCCAGATTACTTCCAGCATACGCTCAATGCCTACCTGGGTAACGCCTTTGGCCCGGAGCCTCGTCTAGTTCAGTCTGCCTTCTTCCGGCCCCATAACCGCAGTGAAGACATCGACGGGCTGTACATGGTGGGGGCTGGAGCACAGCCCGGTGCCGGGACGCCCAGTGTGATGATGTCGGCTAAGATGACGGCCCGGCTGATGGCAGAAGACTATAAGGTGTCGCCTGAGGTGATGTCTGCTGTGCCTGACTCAAAAGAGGCCTCCCTCGTCTAGCCTTGACCCTCGCCAGGACTATGTCGTTTTTCCTGGTCTTGGCTGAGGGGCTAGCCTGGGGCATCTAACGGCTTCTCGATCGGTAGCTCGATAACAAATTGTGCGCCGTGTTCTAAGTGCATGTTGCAGTACAGCTGTCCGTTGTGTTGTTCGGTGACAATCTGATAAGCAATGGCGAGACCTAGCCCTTTCCCGCTACCAACGGGTTTAGTGGTAAAGAATGGATCAAAAATATGTTCGATGGCGTCTTGCCTGATGGCTGGCCCATTATTGCTAATAGTAATCCTGACGCTTTGGTCATCGACAGTGCTTGACCCGATGTGAATGCTAGGAGACGCTTCGCTATGGGAAAGTGCTAATGCCTCGATCGCATTGGTGAAAATCTGCAGAAAGACCTGATTGATTTGCTTCGGATTACAATAAATCGAGGGAATCTCTGTGTATTCTTTTTGGATAGTGATGGCTTTTTGACGCCCAGAATTTTGAAAATGATGCTGCAAAAGCATCAATGTGCTGTCTAATCCTTTGCGTAGATCAACGGTCTTGTAGCCCTCTTCATCGAGCCGAGAGAAGTTTTTAAAGCACAGAACAATGTCTCTAATGCGTTGCCCGCCATGCTCTATCGATTCTAATAATTTATAGAGATCTGTTTTGAGGTAGCTGAGTTCAATTTCCTGTATTTTGGCACTGATGTCTGGATGCTTGTGATTACCATGTTCCTCATAAAGGTGAAGCAGGTCTAGGAGATCATCGAAGTAGCTCCGGGCATGGCTAACATTGCCCAAAATGAAGCTGGCGGGATTGTTGATCTCATGGGCAATGCCCGCGACCATTTGTCCTAGGCTGGACATTTTCTTTGCTTGTATCAGTTGGGTTTGGGTGTCTTGCAACTCCTGAAATTTTTGCTGTAGCTGCGCCTCTGCACGGGTACGAGCCTGAATCTCCGTTTCTAATTTTTCATTCTTATGGCGCAACATTTCTGTCAAGGACTGCAGTTTGAGCTGTGCCTTAACCCGTGCTAGCACTTCTTCGACGTGGAATGGTTTGGTGATGTAGTCGACAGCCCCGACGGTAAAGCCCTTGACCTTTTGATCAATTGCTGAAAAGGCCGAGGCAAAAATGACGGGAATATTGGCTGTGGCTGGTTCTGCCTTTAACCGTTGGCAGGTTTCAAAGCCGTCCATACCCGGCATGGCAATATCGAGCAAAATGAGTTGAGGAGGGCTGACCTTTGAGATTTCAAGGGCTTTGATGCCATTAGTGGCCACTCTGACCTTTAATCCAGTGGGGGATAGCGCCTCCTTGAGTAGGGAGAGATTGGCGGGTTCATCGTCGACGACCAGAATAAACGGTTCATCTGATCGCTGCGCTGAGGGCGTTGGCATTGTAAGGGGAGCAGCCTGTCCCATAGTCTCTATTGCCTCAAATGTGTCAAGTTGGCTGGTTGATTGCTATTGCTGCCACTCTGATGGTGAGTGTATGGGGGAGCTAGGCGACATGATGGGCCAAGTTAACTTGAATAAGGCGCTCAATCTCATCCAGGTCACAGATCTCGGCTAGGTGCTTCAGGTGTAGGGCAAAGTCCTTTGCGTCAGGGTACTCCTGCTGGATGAGCGCTGCCTGTGTTTCTAAGGCTTCCGTGTCTCCCATGGCTAGCAGGTTGGATAACTGCTGCCAGACCGTCACGGGGAGGGGCGCTATCAGGGGGACAGTGCTAGGGGGTGCTACTGATGGGGGAGATGGCGTTTGGACCTCGTAACGCCAGACCAGTCCTAAGTGCTTGGCCATCATGTCGAGTAGTGCGTCGATCTGGATTGGCTTAGCTAAGAAAGCATCTGCGCCAGCATGGATGCCTTGCTGCTGGTCCGATTCGAAGACGCTGGCCGAAGATGAGATCGCAACCATCTTCTCCAGATGAGGGGATTGTCGCACCGCCGCTAGCAGCTCAAATCCGTTTATCTCTGGCATGACTAGGTCCGTAATCAGCAGGTCGATGGGGTGCGTGGGCTTATTCAGAATAGCCAGCGCCTCTCGTCCATTTTCCGCTTCTAAAACGTTGAACCCCAAGGGACTGAGCACCCCGGTCAAAACCGCCCGATTTTCCCAGCGGTCATCCGTCAGTAATACGGTCTTACGGCCCCCTTCGTAGCCCACAATGGTCCCCTGCTCCTGAGTTTTAGGACGCTGGGCAAAATCTTTGACTTCAGGCAAGTCCAATTCAAACCAGAAGCAGCTGCCCTCCCCTAGGGTGCTGGTGGCCTGGAGATCGCCCCCCATGAGCGTAATAATCTGTTGACTAATGGCCAAACCTAGACAAAATTTTCAACCCCTTTGAACAGGTCGGGGATGGCCAAAAGAAAAATGAGGGCACGGGTCTAGGTTTGGCCATTAGTCAACAGATTATTACGCTCATGGGGGGCGATCTCCAGGCCACCAGCACCCTAGGGGAGGGCAGCTGCTTCTGGTTTGAATTGGACTTGCCTGAAGTC
>JBCBOC010000423.1:0-4411 GCA_039821475.1 Cyanobacteria bacterium J06632_22
GCGGCACACCCCCTTAGCCCTTGGATACTATCTACGGTATGCAGCCCCAGATGGGCGGCATACTGCCAGTGCTGCTGGGGCAAGGGCTTGCGTTGACGAAAGGGGCTGTAGAGCTTGACGTTCCGACCGTGCAAGAATAATTCACGGGCCACCACCAGAGCATCTCCCCCGTTGTGGCCTGGCCCAACCCAAAGACCGATGGGACCCTCAGCGCAAAGTTGCTGCACCCGTTCAAACAGCCGCTGTCCCACCTTCTCCATCAGGGCGGCAACCGGCATACCGGCCTCAAAGCTCAGGGCTTCGATAGCCTGCATTTGGGCTGCGGTAACCCAAACAGTGTCTGCAACACTGCCCGGCACACTGTCGAACCATCGTGGTGTGATTAGCGGTTTAGACATCCCATCGGTTACTCCCTTAGTCGTGCGTCAACTCTAACAACTGGGGAAAACCTATGATCTGTCAGCATGTAGAATCGCGTTGAAAAAAAGGGCGCAGTAGCGTCAGCACTTTAACCGTCAAGGGCTATATGCCAGACCCTGTTAGCGGCTCGCTAAGCTCAATTCGCCAGACACGATTTGCCAGGTACAATTCACGAGTCTCAATCTAACTTTTGAGTCTTGACACGGCACTAAGCATCCTTGGAATTTTGATAAAACTCACTGACCTTAAAGCTGCTGGTATCTTCAAGCTGCTTCAGCATAGACCGTGTAATTAACTTGCCTGCTTTGACCAGAGCTTGGCCCGTAATCGGGTGGAGCAGATCTTGCTCAGCGCGTCGTCCAATCAGATCTTCAATATCCTGTAGAGAATTGACATACATACCCGGGGGCAGTTCGACCACCACACCGTTACCCAAGACCCGAGACTGACAGGCCAGTCGAGAATTTTGCTTGCACGAGGTGATGATTTCTAAGGTGCGCTGCTCCCGCCGGTTAATCGGGGTGAGAGCGTCCATGCCCTCTTGCACATAAATATGGCAGGTTGCGCACATGCCCCGCCCACCGCACTCTTTAAGGACATCCAGATCCTTATTGAGCAGGACCGATAGCAGGTTGCTATTCGTGGCTACCGTACTTTCCTGGGCAATCGGTTCAAGTCGAACAGTCTTAGGCATTGTCAGGGTGAGGGAGAAGGATTAACGGAAAAGTCACTTTAAAATCACTTTGGAAAACAACGAGGAGATAGATAAGCCTTAAGCCTTGTCCCAGCGTTTTCTCGGGCAAAGCAGCAGGGGGTAGCGGCGCTATTGCCCTAATCGCTGCCAAATAACAGCTGCCATTGACGGGTATCGAGGGCCTGAGATCGCACCAGCTTAGGATAGTCTCGAATGATCTTGGCGCAACGTTGACTGAAATCTGCAACCCAAGTCTGCACGAGCGCGAGCTGTGATGGTGTGAGTACCGACACGTCAGAATCGTGGCTAGTTAGGGTTATTGTGCCCGTCGTCGTCACTTGAAACTGCGTTATCCAAGTTTGATTGGGCTGATGGTTGCGCCAGTGGTTCGCCACAATGAACTTGCCCAAATATTGTGCAGTAAAGACGCTGAGCTGATTCAGGGCTGCCTCAATTTCGCCTAGCGTTGCGGGCGCCAGGCAATCTTCTACCTCAGCGTCGCTATCGACAGATGCTGAGGTCAACGGCGTCAGGACAGTCGACGCACCAGATTGGGAAGCCCCAGTATAGTCAGCTAGACCATTTTGCCCCTCAGATGTCATGGCGGTGGTAATCGCTTGCCCAACTTCCAGAATAAAGACAGGCTGGGCAACCGCGATGAGCGCATTCGCAACGGCATCAAAATCAGTGCGCATAAACCGCGTCAGTTGGGCAATGAGCTTGCTATACGTTTCTGACAAGTTGGGCTTGGCCATGACCATCAGTGCCATACCCCGATCGACTTTGTGCAGACAGACCAACTGCTGCTGGAAGCAAAAGGTGAAGGACTCTAACGTCTCTGGCGTAGTCTCCAAAATTTGCTGGATCCCTTCCGTCAGTTGCTGCTGTGCCGCTGCGTTATGGGTCGGTAACCCATGCACGTAAGCTCGGGCCAGCCCATCAATTAGGGCAATCCCTTCAATTCCTGGTAAATTCAGAAAGTCTTCTATTAGTTGACTTTTCATTGCGCAGTTCGGCGTGCTGCTCCGGCCTGCAGCTGATAGCTGTGGACAAAAGAATGGGCGCTATCGAACAAGCACTTAGACAAGCACTCAGGGGTGTAGCGTATCTTGCCTAGATGGTGGGTAAGCATGGGCATGGGGGTCAAAATGCGGTCTCCATCTGACAAGCTAAATTAACTGCAGGCTATCAAATGTGCGATAGCGGGGTAGAAGAGGTATAGCGCAATACCACTGACTTTTCTAGCATTCACCGATCTAGACTTCAAAATTGACATTTTCTACAGTTCTTACCCCGTCTGTGATCCCCCCATTTGTGATATCAGAGCAGGTGCTATGGTCTAATCGATGTATGCGGGCTTGTCCCGCATGTGTTGAGTGGGCCGTAAATCATCGGGCGTTGAGCGATCGGCTCCCGAGAAATCGGCAAAACCACAGTATGGGTTACCACCGGGTTTATAACCATGTCTGACCTTCCGTTTACGCTGGACCAGCTTCGTATCCTGAGAGCTATTGCGGCGGAGGGAAGCTTCAAGCGGGCTGCAGACAGCCTGTATGTCTCTCAACCTGCCGTGAGTCTCCAGGTTCAAAACCTAGAGCGCCAGCTGGACGTGCCCTTATTTGACCGAGGTGGGCGACGAGCCCAGCTGACCGAGGCCGGACACTTGCTACTGGAGTACGGCGATCGCATTCTCAGCCTGTGCCAAGAAACCTGCCGTGCTATTGAAGACTTACAGAATCTACAGGGCGGCACGCTCATTGTTGGCGCCAGCCAGACCACAGGGACCTACTTACTCCCCAGAATGATTGGCCTGTTTCGGCAACAGTATCCAGACGTTGCCGTACAACTCCACGTACACTCTACCCGGCGGACGTCCTGGAGTGTAGCAAATGGCCAGATAGATCTTGCGATTATTGGTGGCGAGGTCCCGTCGGAGCTACAGGATTCCCTGGAAATCATTCCCTACGCTGAAGATGAGCTGGCATTAATCATGCCGGTGTTTCATCCCATGGCCAGTAATGAAGCCATCAATAAGGACGATCTATACAAGCTAAAGTTCATTACCCTGGATTCCCAGTCCACCATTCGAAAAGTTATCGATCAGGTTTTAGCCCGCTGTGGCATCGAAACGCGACGCCTGCGGTACGAAATGGAACTCAACTCGATTGAGGCGATTAAAAACGCTGTGCAGTCGGGGCTAGGCGTTGCCTTTGTGTCGATTTCTGCCATTGAAAAAGAGCTTCAAATGGGGGTTTTACACCGGGCTAGAATCGATGCGGTGGTCGTCAAGCGCACCCTATCGGTAATCTTTAATCCCAATCGCTATCGCTCTACAGCGGCAGCAGCCTTTACCCGAGAGATTTTGCCCCAATTTACCAACCGCGACATTCAACTGACGCGCTCCCCCAATCGCGAGGGACGTAAGAAAAATGGCGCACCCGATAGTGACGCTAAGATAGACGCAAAGACGGCGAAAACTGAGTCAACGGCTGGGGACGATACCGCGCCAGCAGCAGTCGCTGAATCCGCCGCGGGTTCTCAGTCCGATACGACTAAATCCAATACGGCTAAATCCGATGCGGCGAAGTCTGATACGGCTAAGGGCACCGTCAAAGCTGAGAAAAGCAGGGACGGAGAACAGACAACGCTCAAGTCTTCACAGCTCAAGTCTTCACAGGGGACGACCTGACCTAGGGGGTTATGCAACTTTATTGCACTCGGCCAAACTGCACCAAACCCATCAACCCGTTTCCTCAACTGAGTAGTGCCACGATTCAGACGGCCCAACAAAAATATTGCACCACCTGTGGGATGCCACTGATTTTGTGTGGCCGATATTTACCCGAAAAACTCTTAGGTCAAGGTGGTTTTGGCGCCGCATTTTATGCACGAGATCGCTTTACTCCCACCCAGCGAGCTTGCGTGGTAAAGCTATTTCAGCCGTCTTCTCAGCTCAGTTCCCAACAGCTCCAGGTCGCCCAAGGGCTATTTGAGCGTGAAGCTGCGGTTTTGGAAAAGTTAGGCAATCAGCACCCTCAGATTCCAGATTTATACGCCTTTTTTCCCTTGGTTGTGCCCGGACAACAGCCCGGGAGCACAACCGAGTTTTTCTATCTGGTGCAGGAGTTTATTGAAGGTGAAGACCTGGAGCAGCGGCTAGAGCGAGAGGGGCCGCTGCCGGAGGCTGAGGTCAAAGCCATTGTCATGGATACACTGAAGATCCTGAACTTTGTGCATGAAAACGGGGCTATTCATCGAGATATCAAGCCATCCAACCTTATGCAAACACCGGTGGAC
>JBCBOC010000569.1:0-3378 GCA_039821475.1 Cyanobacteria bacterium J06632_22
GGTGCACCGCCGTATTATCTAAGGGGTTTTTGCCATCTCGGATGCGCAAAAATCCGGCACATTGCTCATAGGCCTTTGGCCCCAGTTTTGCCACTTTTAACAGCTGCCGCCGACTGTTAAAGGCTCCATTCTCATTGCGATAGGCAACAATGTTGTTGGCAACAGCGGAACTTATTCCCGACACATAGGTGAGCAGTTCGCGGGAGGCAATGTTCAAATCTACGCCCACATAGTTCACACAGCTCTCCACCGTCTCCGCCAACTTTTGCTTCAGCAACTTCTGATCCACGTCATGCTGATACTGGCCCACGCCAATGGACTTCGGGTCTAGCTTAACCAGCTCTGCCAATGGGTCTTGTAGGCGGCGACCGATGCTGATGGCTCCGCGCACGGTGATATCGAGATCGGGGAATTCTTCAATGGCGACTTCACTGGCAGAGTAGATCGAAGCCCCGGATTCATTCACCATCACCTTCGTCGGCTTGGGTTGGCCTTCTTTGAGCTCCAGTTGCTGAAACACCTCCGCGACAAAAGCATCGGTTTCGCGGCTAGCGGTACCGTTGCCGATCGCAATCAATTCAATCATATGTTGTCCAATCAACTGCTTCAGTGTCTGCACCGCCTGGGCTCGCTGACCCGCTCCCGTATGGGGAAAAATCGCCTGGTAAGCCAGATACTTCCCGGTCTGGTCAATCACCGCCACCTTGCAGCCCGTGCGGAAGCCAGGGTCGATCGCCAGGGTCGGCTTCATCCCCGCCGGAGCCGATAGCAGCAGGTCACGCAAGTTAGCTTCAAAGGTCTTGATTGACTCAATATCAGCCCATTCCTTCTTTTCCCCAATTACCCCCTTAACCAGGGTCGTCTTCATCAGTCGTTTGAAGGCATCCCGAATCACTGCCTGGTAAAAGTCGCACAAGGCCGGAGCATTACTGCGAATCACCTGATCTTCGAGGTATCCCAAAACGTAGTCTTCGTCGAAGTCCAAGGCCATGGTCAACACGCCCTCGCTCTGGCCACGCAGCAGAGCCAGCAGGTTGTGGAAGGCAATGGACTTTACGGGACGGCTATAGCGACGGTAGGTCTCAAACTTAGTGCTGCCTTCGGGGTGATCGGGCTTAATCTGGCTCGTAAAAACCCCCGTCTTCAGTAGGGTCTCGCGGACCCAAGCCCGCAGGTCAGCCCGTTCAGCAACGGACTCAGCCAAAATATCTGCGGCACCTTTGAGGGCCACTTCGACGGTTTCCACACCTTTTTCAGCGTTGACGTATGGGGTGGCTGCCTGGCTAAGGTTGGGATCTTGCTTCCGGTGGTTTTGCTGCTCGATCCAATCGGCCAGGGGCTGCAAGCCCTGTTCGCGGGCAACGGTGGCACGGGTACGACGTTTGGGCTTGTAGGGCAGATAGAGGTCTTCGAGTTCGGTCTTTTGCTGACAGGCTTGGATTTTGGCCTTGAGGTCGGGCGTAAGCTTATTTTGGTCGGCAATAGCACTGATTATAGTGTCTTTGCGGGCCTGGAGTTCGGTCAGATACTGGTGCCGCTCTTGCAGGTTGCGCAGCTGTACCTCGTCCATTTCACCCGTACGCTCTTTACGATAGCGGGCCACAAAGGGAACGGTTGCCCCTTCAGCAAAGAGCGTTAGCGCATTTTCAACCTGCCGGGGTTGGAGGTTGAGTTCCTGGGCTAGGGTTTGGATGAGGTTAAACATTGCAAACGTGGACGAGACAGTCACTGGGTCGTTCTAGCATAGATTGCCTCTCGATAAACAGCGTCGAATTTTGCCCATGTCTGTGTTTATGGGGGCGCTAACCTATCGAATACAGGATTTATAGCTACCGTCACTTTGCTTTGGACCGCTCTGGCACTCAAGTACTGAGTATGGCCGCCAATATAGCCGTCGAGCACAAACCTTCATGGCGACGGCCATATTAGGATTGTTGCGACTTTAGAGAGATTAGGCATCACAGAAGCTAGAACAGACCGCCCCTAAATGTAACACTGGCAGCTACGAACGATATACACAACAGATTGCTATCCTCGTCCTCGGTAATTGGGCACCTCTTGTGCAGGAATCCATACGCCGGAGGGAGGTTCACCCGTCTGATAAAACACATCGATAGGAATGCCGCCACGGGGATACCAGTAGCCGCCAATGCGTAGCCAGTGAGGCTCTAGTTCTTTGACCAAGCGTAGGGCAATGTCGGTGGTGCACTTTTCATGGAAAGCACCATGGTTGCGGAACGAGGTGAGGTAAAGCTTAAGGGACTTGCTCTCCACCATCCAGTCTTTAGGCACGTAGTCAATCACCAAATGGGCAAAGTCAGGTTGCCCTGTGACCGGGCACAGAGAGGTGAATTCTGGGCAACTAAAGCGCACACAGTAGGGGGTGTCTTTATTGGGCGTAGGCACACGCTCAAGGACAGCTTCCTCAGGAGAGTTAGGCGTGGGCGTGGGTTGGCCAAGTTGGGTGATGGACATGGAGAATGGAGAGGTTGGGCTGTGCGCTGAGTGAGGCGGTGGGCAGGGTTTAACTTAGACACTATAAAGTAAAAGCCAGCACCGCCCAATCCTGTAACCACCTCACCTCACATCTCCGCAAGCACCCCGGTCCGCCTCTGATACTGCGGCACTGTATTGCAAATAATCTCCCAACCACTGACAGCCTTGTTGCATCAGGTCTTCGACCTTTAGATTCCAAATTCGGACCGTGCCGTCGGCGCTGGCGGTGGCGAGGCGATGCCCCTGGCTGTCAAAGTCGACCCGCCAGACAATGCCCTGATGCCCTTCGAAGGTTTGTAGGGGTTCCCCTTGGGCAGACCAAAGGCGGAGAGTTTGGTCGTCGCTGGCGGTGGCAAGAAGGTGGCCGTCGGGACTGTAGGCCACGCTGCGAACCCAGTCGCGGTGACCCCTAAGCACATTTTGTTGCTGACCTGACAAGGACCAAAAACGAAGGGTGCTATCACTACCTGCAGAGACAATGTGTTGGCCGTTGGGACTAAAGCTGGCATCCCAAACACCGCCGCTGTGGCCCGTCAGGGTTTGCCGAAGGCCGTCTGTAAGGTGCCAGAGGCGGAGGGTGCTGTCTTCACTGGCGGAAATCAGATGCTGACCGTCGGGACTAAAGGCCACATTCCACACCGTGCTTTGGTGGCCTCGCCAGGTTTGCAGCAGCTCACCATCGGGACGCCATAGCCGAACGGTGCGGTCGGCGCCCGCGGTGGCAATGAATCGACTGTCAGGACTGATGTCTATGGACCACACCGCATCCTGATGGTCGGTAAGTTCGCCCAGCAGTTGACCGGTGGGGGTCCAGAGTTTGACAATAGCGTCGGCGCCAGCAGAGGCCAAGTAGTCGCCGTGGGAACTCCAGGCAACACCGTA
>JBCBOC010000457.1:0-4152 GCA_039821475.1 Cyanobacteria bacterium J06632_22
CCCGAATCGCAATAGCGTCCTTAAGGAATACATTCGATAACTTGCCGAGCCCTTATGGGCTAGCTCCGTCGTGTTGATCCTGGAAAGTTGTAGCTTGGTCTACCTCGAAACTTTCAGTATTGCTGCGGTTTAGCGTTTGTCTTCCAAACACAACCCCCCAGAAACGTGACTGTTTCTGGGGGGTTGTGTTTGGAAGGGTGATGGTGGGGGATGTTCAGATGTCAGACCTTTGGCGATGTTTCGAGAGATATTGTGGACAAATGTACTTGTGCTTGGTACGGTTGTTCTTGTTGGCTTGCCCTATGACTATTGGTGATCCTCATGGAACCCCTCACTGCCGCTCAACAAGAGCTTTACGATTGGCTGGTGGATTACATCCGCGACAACCAACATTCCCCATCTATTCGCCAGATGATGGAGGCCATGGGTTTGCGTTCTCCCGCGCCGATTCAAAGTCGACTCGATCACCTTAAACGTAAGGGTTACATCGCCTGGAATGAAGGTAAGGCTAGAACCATTCGAATTTTGCAGCAAGAGGAGCAGGGGTTGCCGATCATGGGTGCGATCGCAGCTGGCTCCATGGTAGAGGTCTTCCCAGAAACCCGTGAAACGGCTGAACGTTTAGACCTCGCCAGTCTTCCCTTCAAAACGGAGGACTTTGCGTTGCGGGTCCGGGGTGACAGCATGATCGACGCACTCATTGATGACGGCGACTTGGTCATTATTCGTCCCGTGAAAGATGTGGCGAGTATTCGTGATGAAACGATTGTGGCGGCTCGGGTAGAAGGGGCGACCACGCTCAAGTATCTTCACCGGGAGGGACGAGATATTGTATTGCGCCCTGCCAACGTGAATTACGAACCCATGCGTTATCCAGCCCATGAAGTTACCGTCGAAGGCCGTCTGGTAGCGGTTTGGCGGGGTTACAATCTGCGCTAACCTCGGTTTCGCTAGGCGTGTAGATGGGTACTGATACACCTCTAGACATCACTCTGAGTCACAATGGCCGTGACAATGGCCGTGACATCAGCATGCTATGCAGCCTTCTTTCCATGCCTCTGGTTTGTATCGTGAGGCGGTGAAGCGCCATCGAGGGGCTGCGTTGTGGATAGTGGTCTGTCGACACCCAGGGTAGGGTTAAGTGGCGAAAGCTATCGTGTTCGCGCAGTTAACCTCGTGCAGCGATACACTAAAGCCGACGTCAGTATTACGAGTCTACTGGATAGCGTGGTAGCCAGATCGGGTCAGCCCAAATTGAAGCGAACTCCAGCAGGCAATCGTCTGGGACGTTGGGTTGGCGCTGTGATCACGGTCTTGACGGTGATTCTGGTCGGCGTGCTGACCGTCGGGTGTGGGCGCTCATCCGTCGAGGTATCTGCTACGGTTGCCGCTGATGTTGCCGCGGTAACTGGGTTTGTGCCCCAGAATGCTATTTTGACGGCGGCAGTGTTGTTTCCCCCTGATGGTAACGCCGTAAGCCTCGGGGCTGCGGCACCGCTGCAATCAGCTTTTCGTCAGCGGACCGGTTTGGACTATGACCATGATCTTAAATCCTGGTTAGGGGGGGATGGGGTGGCGGCTATTCTGCCGACTCCAGAGGCCCCACCAGCCTACCTGTTGGCACTCTCTGTCGCTGATGCAGATCGCGCGCGTGAGTGTTTGGAACTGTTATGGCAACGTCAAGCCTTGGCGGGGCATCCACCGGTCTTGACGCGCATTGATGGTGCCGATGCTTTTCTGCCAGAACCCGATACGGTACTTTGGCCGATGGCACTCGTGGGAAATCGCTACCTGATTCTGGCGAGTACGGAGGCTGCGCTGCGTCGCAGCCTCCGGGCTGCCCAAGCGCCTACCCAAAGCCTGCCCTATCAACCGCGTTATCGGGCTGCCCTGTCGACCATGCCCATGCCGCAATGGGGTCTTTTACACATTAGACTGCCTGCGGCTATCGCTGCGGCAGGACTAGCCGAGCCTCGGTCTATTCAGCCACAGTTCCAAAGTGGGCTCATCAGTGTCACGACTGAGCCGCAGGCCATCGTCTTACATACAGCGCTTTTGGGTAAGCCGTTACCCGCTGCTACAGTGCAGCCATCGGCTCAGCTCGATACAGTGCCGGTCCCGGTTGCGTTACTGCCCGAGGCGGTGACGGCAGTGGCGGCGGGGCATAATTTGGCCGACTGGGGTCGTGGCCTCGCCAAGGAGCTGGGGGCCTATCGTCAACTTCCGTACCCGCTAACCCAGATTCAACAGCGGTGGTCAATGCCCCTTGGTAAGGCTGCGCTGCCGATTTTAGAGACGTGGTTAACGGGGGCCTATGCGATTGCACGTACCGGGTCTGGAGACGGAATTTTGCTGGTTGAACATACTGCTGCGGCGAAGCCATTGGTGGCAAAGTTGGACCACCTCGCGGAGCAACATGGCCTGACCGTAACAGCGTTGACGGTGCAGGAGCAGCCCGTCACCGCCTGGACCCGTCTGCGCACCCGCACACAAGATAACCCGTCCCGCAATCGCCAAGGCGCCGCCCAGCGCGAGACCGTTGTCGAAACCGAGGTCGTTGCCTTGCATATGGTGTATCAGGGGTATGACCTTTGGGCTACGTCCATTGCGGCGCTGGCCGAGACACTGAAGACGACTGGGGCGCATTTGGTGGATGATTCCCGCTTTCAGCGCGCTGTGCCGCTAAAGGCGTCGTCTTGGGATGATTTCCAAGACGACGTTGTTTATCTGAATGCTACTGCACTGGTCGCGCAACTATCGGGACAGCTACCGCTGCTGGATTTGCTCGGCATTGCTGCCCAGCCTTTCCTTGATCAGCTCGATACGATTGTGATTGACCCTAAGCAGGCGCGGGCAAATGGTGGGCGTGTGGGCCAGCGTGCCCAAGTCACACTGAGGTTCACGTCTTCCTGACATACATCAAATTTCAGTAATATTCCCGGCTTTCATCCGTTCAAAGTCCAGTCTGTTTGAACATCATCCCTAGTCTATGGGCATGCTAAAACCACAAGTCCGGTGAAGGACTTTTTGGATGCGACGACTGTCAACAGTTAGTATGGTCTCGAAATAGTTATGTCGATTTCTATGGATTTAGGTATTCAGGTCATTGAGCCCACTGGTATTTTAGACAGCACAAAGGGCGAAGAATTTCGCCAGCAAGTAGATCAAGCGCTGGACAATGGTGCCTCGGTGATTTTGATTGACCTTAAATCAATCAACTTCGTCGATAGCTCCGGACTCGGTGCCTTGGTTTCGGTGCTGAAGAAAGTTCGGGCTGCAGAGCGACGGATGTATGTCTGCTCGATGAACGATCAGGTGCGGATGCTGTTTGAGTTGACCAGCATGGATCGGGTTTTTCAGATTTTTGAAGATCGCCAAGCCTTTGAACAGCAGGTGTTGGAACCCCAGCGATAATCTGTCGGACAACCGCCCTGTTGTAGCTCGGTAGATTGATTATAGTGAAATGAAGCCGTTGACGCGGTGCTGCTAGCTGTTGTGTGCTGGTTAAGTTTGTCCAGCGTTAAGCTGGTGACTTTCCCTTGAATAGATATCTCATCTGGGCAAAGCCATGGGTTAACCAGAGACATCAGCCCCTGGCACTGAGCTAATAGCTTACGAGTCTCCCTTGGGGAGCATACACATCAATCGATTGGGCTAATCATTAGAAGGCGCTGGGATATGACATTTTTTGGGGCAATTTTTGGACTTGGCGGTTTAGGGAAGAAGGCAGCCATGCCATCCTCTGATCAGGCCTTGCCTGGGCGTAGCAATGCGATGCCGGTGCCAGAGAAGCATTTTGTCAATGGCAATGTCTTGAAGGCACCGTTTCCCTCGGGCATGGTAAAGGCAATGTTTGGATTGGGCTGCTTTTGGGGCGCTGAGCGTAAGTTCTGGCAGCTACCAGGGGTCTATTCTACGGCGGTGGGATACGCAGCAGGCTATACGCCTAATCCCACCTATCGTGAGGTGTGTTCAGGCATGACGGGCCATAATGAGGTGGTCCTGGTTGTGTTCGATCCTGAACAGGTTAGCTACGAAACCTTGCTGAAGACGTTTTGGGAGAGCCATAACCCAACGCAGGGAATGCGCCAGGGTAACGATGTGGGAACCCAGTATCGGTCAGGTATCTACACGTATTCTGAGGCGCAAAAG
>JBCBOC010000579.1:0-3313 GCA_039821475.1 Cyanobacteria bacterium J06632_22
AAGCCCTGAAGGATCAGGGTGTCGATGTTGTCTTCGGATATCCGGGCGGCGCTGTCCTACCGATTTTCGACGAAATTTTTCAGCAGAACCATATCAAGTCAAATCCTTAAAATGCTGATTTTGTATGACTTCCAAGCACTTTTGACTATTTTTTATGGCTAAGAGACGCTTACATCACCCAAGCATCGACACCCCCTAGACAGCGATAACAACCGCCACAAACGGTTGTGCGCGGTTGCGGGCCACTGGGCGACCATACCAAGGGTTTCACAGTCAGAACGGCCCTAAGCAAAGTGGCGAGTGCTATACAGGGCTTTAGCAAGGACCGCATCCTAAAGTCATCACAATCATAAAAAAGCGTGGAGCCCCTAAAAGAGCATCCACGCCTATCGAGTAGATTAACAACAATTTCAACAGCGAAGATTACGGTGCCTGTCGCTCCTCTAACAGCTCCTGGACATCTTCACCTGGCGTATAGCTATAGCCGTAGGTACTACCATCAGAGTCATCCAAAATATCTGGCGTTAGCAATACGATCAGCTCATTCCGATCATTCTCTCGGCGTGTACTCCTAAACAACGCACCCAGAATGGGAAGATCGCCCAAAATCGGAACCTTCGTCACTTCAACTCGATCAGATTCCTGAATAATGCCAGACAAGACCAGCGTCTGGCCGTCTCGTACCCGAATTTGTCCGGATGAGAGCTGACGCTCAGCGAGCAGTGTTGCTGTACCGCCATTCGGTACCGTAAAGGTCCCTGTTGGCGCAGAAATCGTCGGGGCCACAGAGAGCGTTACAAACCCATTATCATCGATTCTCTCGATCTGAATCTGCAGGTTAAGACCGGCATCTTCTTTCTCAAACGTTACCGTGGTCAAGATACCCGCAGCGGTTGTCTCCGTCTCGGTTTCAATATTGGTGACCACCTCTTGCGTGAGCTGCACCGCAGCCGTTTGACCTTCCTGCACCACTAGCGTTGGGTCGGTAACAATCTTAGACTGACCGTTCACCACCGTAGCCTGAAGTTGGGCTAAGAACTGGTTGGCCAGGTTGAATGCCGAAGAGCCTGTGGGCAAGCCAATCACAGGTGTACCCACCTGAGTTGGCAACAGACTAGTGCCATTGGGCGTTGTATTACCGAAGTTAAAGACCCCGATTCCACCTGTACTGGTGAAATTTTGGTCCCCAACCCCGAAGGAGAAACTGGTTCCAAAGGCATCCAATGCGCCTAAGTTCACATCGATGACCCTAACATTAACCGCAACCTGACGACGGCGCAGGTCCAACTGAGTGAGCTGAGCTGTGGCAATTTCGACCTGACGCGGGGTACCAATCAGGGTTAAAGAATTCGTCCGCTCGTCACCAATCACCTGCAATCCGCGAAGCAACGGATTAGCATCCTGGTACTCCACCCGTTGATTCTCAATCCGAGATTCGGTTGTTGTCTGGGACTCGGTGATATCAGCGCCTTCACCTACTTCCACAGCGTTTACGCTCGTCACAAGGCGCTCGCGAGAAATCGCACTCTCGGCCCCCATCGCGACTAAAAAGTTAACCGCACTGCTAATATCCACCTGATTCAGACGAATACTGCGAACAATCACATTGCGCGCCGCCTGAGGGAGTTGCGGTCCCACAAAAACGGTCCGCCCCACCCGATTCGCTTCTAGACCAGAAATCTGCAAGACGTAGTTAAAAACATTCTGAACCGGTTCGTTCTCGATATCTAGGGTTACGCGAACCTCAGCTCCAGTCTGTTCAGCACTGGCATCGGTAAAAGCTAAGTTTAGACCTGCCGCACGGGCCAGCAGCGACAATACTTCACGAGCGGGGGCATCCCGCAACACGAGTCGAGGCACTCGCTCAGCCGTCCCCAAGTCAATGACGTCCAAGCCAGCATCCACATCGGATACGGCCATATCACCCACCGGGGGTGCAACCGCACGCGGCAAAAACGGGGGCGCATTGGTCAGGGCAGGTCCCGGCACGGGGTTGCCATCGATGACAATTTCAGGTTCCGGCACGAGAACGTCCGGCACCTCTTCACCGCTGGTCTCCTGCGCTATCTCAATGGCAGGCACAACTTCAATGCTCTCAGGCAAAATCGTCTGCCCATGGTCCTCTGCCGCAGCCGCACTGGTGTCTAGACTAATCAGCAGATTGTCATTTTGCTTATTAACCGTCCCCACGGGCGCATTCGTAGCACCGTTAACGGTCAGGCGAACGGTATTGTCATCGGTGGCTTCTAACAAGATTGAACTAATGCCCGGCGCAGGATTAGCCTGCCGGTAGCTTTTACCCTGGGGTAAGTCGAGCTGGGCATTCGTAATCTCGGCCTGAAGCATATTGCCCTTACTGGCCGCAAAAATCTGGGGCGTATCCCCGGCTTTAGTGGTTAGCTCTAGCGCTAGACCCACCTCCGTGGGATTTAACGCTACACCCTGAATCACAGTAGCAGCGGCATGTGCGGGCTGCACGGCCAAAGCGGCTAACGCGCCTCCAGCCATTAAACTTGCAAACTTAAAACGGCGTTCCACAATTCACTCCTTACTGTAATTCTGTGGGCTTAAGGAAATAGGGTCTTGAGAAATAGGTTGGGTTTTGAAGTATCAGTCATCGGCAAAGCGATCCAAAGCTACTCTGCGGGTGCATCCTCCCCAGCCTCACCCTCCGCCGGTGGCGGCGGTGCAACGGCAGGCGGCACGCTGGGGTCACCCGTAGGAATCAGCGCATCGACACGAAAAGAGGTATTGAGCCTGGCTTTGGGTTGTCCGACCACCTGCCCACCCGATCCGATGACCGTCTCAATAACCGGGCTCCCGGCATTCACTTGAAAGTTTCTGATCAGCAGTAGCGGCTCTAGCCGCTCAATATTGCTCAAGATGGCCTGAGTTTGGGCAAAGTCCCCAGAAAACTGGATGTTGTAAGTCTGTCGCTTCAAGACGCCATTCACCCCCTCCCCCAGCGAGCCATCCTCGATCACCGTTTCACCCTGAGGATCGTATTGCTGTAGCTGTGCCTCCACCAAAATAGGGGGAATGCCCCGCGCCCGAATCTGATTTCGAGCTGCCCCCAGCGCGGCATTGGTATTCTCAACCCGCTGGTTGATATCCAGCAGTAGCGTATCCATAGACTCTTCATCGGCAAACAGGCCATAAACATTACGGCGCTGCTGCAAAGCCACCTCCAATTCCTCTTCAATGCGCTCAATTTCCTGGAGCTGCTGTTCCTGGGTCTCCAATTGCTCCTCTTTAGCAGCAATATCCGAAACGAGCTCCTGGTTGCGCTCACGCTCAGGCTGAACAAATCGAG
>JBCBOC010000515.1:0-3680 GCA_039821475.1 Cyanobacteria bacterium J06632_22
AATCTTGAATATAGCGTTGGGCACTTCGCTTGAGCCTCCAAGTATGGCTATTCCTTTGACTCAACAGTGCGCTTCGTGCCTCGCAATCCGCGAAAAGGTTGAGCCGGATTGCTATAGCCTTCTTTATTCGCGTTAGAACATCAAGTGAAGTTATCTTACTTGGCACATAACGAAATGGCCAAAAAAGCTATAGGGGCAGCCCTATCAACGCCCTCCTGCAACCTCAATAAAAGAACCAGTCGTATACGACGCCTGATCGGACAGTAACCATAAAATGGCTTGTGCGACTTCTTTTGCCTGTCCGCCTCGCTTCATCGGCAGGTTGCCTTTGATGCGTTCGATGCGGTTGGGTTCGCCGCCGCTGGCGTGAATGTCAGTGTAGATAAAGCCAGGGCGCACAGCGTTGACTCTAATGCCTTCACCGGCTACCTCCTTTGATAGCCCAATAGTCATGGCATCAATAGCCCCCTTCGACGCGGCATAGTCTACGTATTCGCCGGGCGCGCCTAAACGCGCGGCTACCGAGGAAACGTTGACGATGGCACCGCCGCTGCCACCATGCTGGGTAGACATTCGCTTGATAGCTTCTCGGGCGCAAAGAAAACTGCCAATAACGTTGGCTGCCAAAACACGCGTCAGGCGTGCCGCGTCGATGTTTTCGACGCGCATTTGCTGCTCTAATATGCCAGCATTGTTCACTAAGGCGGTAACCGGGCCAAGCTGCTCGTCTGTGTGCTTAAAAAGACGATTGACCTCTTCTTCAGATGAAACATCGGCGGCAACTGCAATTGCCGAAGCCCCCATCTGCTGGATCGTATTAACGATGTTTTGGGCGGCGGTTTCATTGCGTTGGTAGTTTACGCAGACGGCATACCCTTTTTCTGCGGCCAGTAGCGCCGTCGCAGCGCCAATGCCACGACTCCCGCCTGTCACGACAACAACCTTTTTGTTGGCAACTTGTTTCATGATTTGTGCGCCTGTAGGCTCGTCTGAGGTCTACTATCAATGCACCTTACACGAGATTATTATCTTGCCGCTGGTACCGTACACGATCGGCCTCGACGCTGGGCGTCAGCGTCATCAAGTCTTTAATATTGCGGTACATGGTCTGACAAATGTCGTTCAAGGGCAAGTCATTGGGGTCGCAGCCAAAGGGATTTTCGATTTCGATGCCGATTTGTTCAATGCCGAATACGGCGAAGGCGACTAGGGCCGCAATTAGAATGCTCCAGCCGCCCACGTCTGCCACGATCTGTAGCGGTAGGGTTAGGCAGTAGATCAGCAGAAGCTGTTTGAGGTGGATGGAATAGGCTAGGGGAATGGGGGTTTTGAGGATGCGCTCGCAGCCACCGAGTACGTCCACCATGAGGTCGAGTTGCTCAACCATGGCCTGCTGCTGGTAAGGGTGAATGGTATTGCGCAGGTGCTGCACTTGCAGGTAGTCTCCCAGCCAGAAGGCGATCTCTAACGGAGGGCTATTCATGGTTTGGAGCTGACCGTGCTGTTTCTCAGTAAGAAAGGGACTCAGTTCGCTGAGGTCTTTGTTTTGGCGTAGATGCAGTTTGGTTGCGATCGCAAACCCCACAATCAACCCCAGCGCCTCCTCCTTCTCTTTACGATCCTGTAGGCTATTCTCCTCTACCGTGACCCAAATTTGCCGGGCCAGGTTGCGAGTCGTGTTGACCATGGTGCCCCAGAGCTTGCGCCCTTCCCAAAACCGCTCGTAGGCCGTATTGGTACGAAACACCAGCAGCAGGCCCAACACAATACTTGGCACAATACCGCTCACCAACGGCAGCGACACCGGCCACCCCCGCTCGTAAAGCTGCCACACCAGCAGCGCAAATCCGGCACAGAACGCCACCCTTGGCAAAATGCAGGGAATCACCGACCCCTGCAACCGCCACAGCAGCTTAAGCCACCGGATCTGTGACTGGGCCATGTTGTACTGACAAATGCGGCGCACGGATGCTCGAGTCATAAATAATTTACTGTTGGCTCCTCAACATATTCCTTACTACGGGCCGTGGGACTCACTTTCATGACCCAAATCCCCTTTTATCCTTGCCCTTTCTCCCTTTTCCCATCGAGCCTTACATGTCATACCCAAACAGGTTGGGGTCCACGTCGCCCATTTCAATGTCCCCGAGCCCATAGTCTGCCCAGCGTCGCTCTACCATTGCGGCCACATCCGGGTCAGACTTCAATTCTTCCCCCCATTCCATATCGGTTTCGGGGTGTACCTTGGTCGTGGCATCAATACCCATACGCCCCCCCAAGCCCGGCTTTTCGTTGGCAAAATCCAGGCGATCAAAGGGATTGTCCGGCAAAATAAACACGTCGCGTGACGGGTCGACCTTAGAGGTCACCGCCCAAATCACCTGGCGCGGATCGCGAATGTTAATCTCGGCATCCACAACAATCACAAACTTGGTGTAAGTAAACTGTGGCAGCGCCGTCCAAAACGCCATCGCTGCTCGCCGCGCCTGACCGGGATAGGCCTTTTTAATAGAGATTACGGCGGCCTTGTAGCTCAGCGCCTCCATCGGCAAGAAGAAGTCTACAATCTCCGAAACCTGTTGCCGCAGAATGGGAGTATAGATGCGGTTCAGGGCAATGGCAATCATCGCCTCTTCCTTAGGGGGACGGCCGCTAAAGGTCGTCAGGTAGATCGGATTCTTGCGGTGGGTGACGCAGTTAAAGCGGATCAGCGGTGCGGCTTCGGTCACCGGGCCGTAGTAGCCCATATGGTCACCAAAGGGACCATCCACCATCGTTTCGCCCGGTGTAATGGTGCCTTCCAAAACGAATTCTGATGCGGCAGGCACTTCTAGATCCAGCGTCTTGCACTTGGCTAGGTGTACCCCACCACCGCCGTAGAGTCCGGCAAATAGCCACTCTGACAGGTCCACTGGAATCGGCGTCGCCGCCGCCATGATGATCAGGGGATGCACACCAATGGCAATGGCAATCTCCAGCTTCTTGCCGTTTTCTGCTGCCTTGCGCAGGTGTCTTGCACCGCCCCGCACCGACAGCCACTGTACGGTCATAGTGTTTTTGCTCTGGAGCTGTAGCCGGTAAACGCCCACGTTGGGCGTGCCGGTCTCGCAGTCTTTGGTAATGACCAGTCCCAGGGTGACCACCTTGCCGCCATCCTTTGGGTAGGGCTGGATCATGGGGATTTTTGTCAGGTCCACCTCGTCGCCCTTGAGCACGATCTGATGGCATGGGGGCAGTAGATCGCGCTGGGGCTTGGCCTTAAGCACATCAAACAGTACTTTGCCAAACTCCACAGCTTGGGAAATTTTCTTGGGCGGCTTCGGCTGCTGCAGCATGCCCAGCTTTTTGCCTAGGGTCTCCAGTTCTTCCGGTTGCTCCATGCCCATGGCCCAGCACACCCGCTCAACGGTGCCCATAGAGTTGACAAAGACGGGATAGTCCGAGCCCTTGACATTCTCAAACAGCAGCGCTGGACCGCCCGCCTGAAGCATGCGGTTGGAGATCTCGGCAATTTCTAGCTCTGGGTCCACTAGCGCTGTAATGCGCCGCAGCTGCCCCCGCGCTTCTACCTGTTTAATAAAGTCCCGCAGATCTCGCGCCATGATTAAGGAATGTAACGTGCTTTTCTATTATGGCGCTGTTAGGGACGTTCTCACGCGGGGTATGAATGGGTTGGTCGC
>JBCBOC010000144.1:0-7649 GCA_039821475.1 Cyanobacteria bacterium J06632_22
AGCTTTTAGTGCTGCCACCCAACGGTCAGCGCCAGGAGTACGTGCGCGTCAACCCCCACTTTCGTGTCATTTTCACCTCTAACCCAGAGGAATACTGCGGCGTCCATGCCACCCAAGACGCACTGATGGATCGCCTGATTACGATCCATCTACCAGCCCCCGATGAGCTTACGCAGCAGCAGATTTTGGTCCAGAAAGTCGGCATCGATGCCCCGGCAGCCCTGACGATTGTACGCGTTGCGCAAGGGTTTCTAAAGCAGATTTCCACCGATGCCACCTCAAGCTTGCGCCCTTGTCTAATGATTGCCAACATCTGCAAGGAGCATGAGATTACAGCTTCTGTAGACAATCCAGATTTTCGAGATTTGTGCCGCGACATTCTCCTTTCGCGAGCTGGCCAGTCCATCGACGAGGCCAACGAGGTGCTATGGACGCTGTTCAATCAGTTTGATCAGACCGCTACATTAGAGCCTGCCCCGCCAGAGGGAACAGCTGATACCACAGCGCGACAGGCCAGTGAAACCCCGTTGGCAAACGGCGCGTTAGCCTCAAACACCCCAGATAACGGCAACCCAGATAACAGCAACTTAAAAGGAGAGACGCTGAGCGTTCCCCCCACCACAATTCAAAGCGACACGCCCGCCCCTAGCCAGGCGCCTGCAGCCCCCTCCGATGAATCACCTCGTCCATCGCTGCATACGCCCATGGCCAAAATTCACACCTTCTTGCAGGCCATACCTCACGCCCGCCTATCCGAAATTGAGCAGCAGACTGGCTTGAATCGGGTCGCCGTTGTCAACGGTCTCAGAACCCTGATTCAGCAGCAGCGTGTTGAGAAGCAGGAACTGCCTGGGAAACCTGCAATATATAAAGCAAAGTCGTTATAAAGCCCCATAGTGATCAGTCCGCCCTGCACTTCCCTGCCCTGTGAATAGTCCTACTGCAACATCTCGGTCGAATATTGCTAGCGCCACCCAAGGGTCCACCTTAGTGGACGTACTTGAGCGCGTGTTGGACAAAGGGCTGGTGATTGCTGGTGATATTTCTGTTTCCGTTGGGTCTACAGAGCTGCTCAGCATCCGCATACGGCTGCTGATTGCCTCGGTGGATAAAGCGAAGGAAATCGGTATCAACTGGTGGGAAAGCGACCCCCACCTCAGCAGCCAGTCTCAGCAATTGTTGACTGCTAATCAAAAGCTCCAGGCGCGCATTGAAAGCCTCGAAGCGGAACTCAAGACCCTCAAAGCCATTCCGGAATCAGCACCTGAACCCATGACTTAACCCGGATGCAGCGGTAGCCCATTCTCTGGGCCAGCTATTCTACCGCTCCTATGGGTCAACATCCTTCACTGACGCACGCATATGCACAAGATCTATTCTCGACCGCGCAGTACCCAGGGCATCCGGACGTTACGTCACATTGCAACTGGCCAAACGATTCCCGGTATGCGGTCCTGCCCGTCTCATGCACGACCACAGCGCCAGATTCAGGATCAGGCACGCATGATTTCTGGCTACGCTCAGATGCAGATCCGTGAACAGCAGCGCCGCCAGTCGCTGTTGCGTTTGTCAAGTTGCTAGGGATAGTTCCTAGCGCTGAAAGCTTTTATTCTGGAGCCCCTCGACGCCGTCGAATGGGTCTACCCACCCTTCGACTGTCATAGCTCAAGCGTGAGACCTATTCGTGAGATTTTATGCCCCAGGCACCGCTAGTTCTACACCCTGAAACTCAGCCCGATAAGCCCAATGCGGGTTTAGCACCACTGCTGTTGACAGTGGTTGAATTGATTCGCCAGCTGATGGAGGCTCAGGTGATTCGTCGCATGGATGCAGAGCGACTGAGCGATGCTGAGCTGAACCGTGCGGCAGAGAGTTTACAGAAGTTGGAGCAGCAGGTCGTGGACCTGTGCGACGTCTTTGAGATCGATCCCGCAGATTTGAATGTGGATCTGGGGGAACTTGGATCACTGCTGCCAAAACAGGGGGGCTATTATCCCGGTGAAACCTCTGGTTCTCCGACCCTGTTGGAACTGCTGGACAGACTGCTGCATACCGGCATCGTGGTGGAGGGAGATGTGGATTTAGGACTGGCGCAGTTGGATCTAGTGCATGCGAAGTTGCGGCTCGTGTTGACCTCGCAGCCGATGAATTAATGCCCATGCCACGCCATGCCACTATCAACCGCCCTCACGGCTACAACAGGTTGGGCACTTAATGATCTTTCCGGCACCTTTCAAACCATCATGACTACAGGACTTTATCTATACGGCATTTTTCCGCAGCCAGGACCGGCAACGGACGATCTGGTGGGTTTAGACAAACAGCCGGTGCGATCGCACGTTATGTCCGACTTCACCATTCTCTATTCCGAGGCCCAAAAGCCCAAGTACCTCACCAGCCGTCGCAACCTGCTCAGCCACGAACGCGTGCTAGAAGCCGCCATGGCGGCCGGGCATCGAACGCTACTGCCGCTGCAGTTTGGCTTGGTGATACCGACCTGGGATGCGGTCAAGGACGATCTGGTAGAGCCCTACCAAGACTCCCTCAATTCTCTATTGCATAAGCTCGATGGCCAGCGCGAAGTTAGCATCAAAATCATGTGGGACCAGGCCGCAGAACTGGAGCGGATGATGGCCCAGAACCCGAACCTTAAGGCGGAACGGGACCGCCTGCAGGGCAAGCAGCTCAACATGGAAGAGGTGATTCAAATTGGGCAAGCTATTGAGACCGCGATGGGGGAATGGTGCGATCGCATCATTAACGACTTTCAATCCACACTGGGCCAACTAGCGGTAGAAGTTGCTGAGAACGACACCCTCACCGCCGATATGATTTACAACGCCGCCTATCTCATCCCCTGGGAAGCCGAGGCCCAGTTTAGCGCAGCGATCGAGGCCCTAGACGCCACCTACGATGACCGCCTGCGCATCCGCTATAACAACTTCACCGCCCCCTTTAACTTCGCCCAACTGGAGAGGAACTAATCATGCTGCTAAAGCTATTAACCCTCCCCGTGACCGGGCCAGTGGAAGGGCTAGCCTGGATTGGGGAAAAGGTGCTAGAACAAACCGGTGCCGGCGGCAGCGACTTAGAACAGCTACAAAAGCAGCTTCTAGCACTCCAGCTATCCTTTGATATGGGTGAAGTCCCCGAAGAGGAATTTGAGGAGCAGGAGGAGGCGCTGCTATTGGCTATTGAAGCGGCCCAGGAAGACGATTAGAACACTGTAATGGTAGGGCAATAGGCCCATTCAAATCGCCCAAGAAGCGCTGGAAAACGTCATTAGGCCAACCCACAACTAGCGTTTATTGCACTTGCTGAGGGGTCCTGGCTTAAGCAGGAACAGTCACCGTTTCCGTACCCGCTAGGTCAAAGGCAGCATGAATGGCCTTGAGGGCATCAACGCCGTCGGACTCGGCGACCACGCAACTCACCTTGATTTCTGACGTGGCAATCATCTGAATATTGATGTCGTGCTCGGCCAGAGCCCGGAATAGTTGGGCAGCGGTACCGGGATTATGAACCATGCCGACCCCAACGGCACTGACCTTAGCGATGTTTTTGTCCACAACCACTTCTGTTGTGTCCATGTCTCGGGTCAGGGTATGCAGCAAATCTTGAGCCACATCGGCATCGGCATCAGCCACCGTAAAGGCAATATCACGGGTAGGGCAGCCCCCGCGGACATGGCACCGCTGGGACTGGATAATCATGTCGACGCTGATACTACGGTCGGCCAGCGTCTGGAAGATTCTGGCGGCCATGCCCGGCTGGTCAGGCACATGGCGGATGGCCAAACGGGCCTGACCACGATCCAGGGCAACGCCGCGCACGGCTGAAGCCTGCTGAGCTTTAGCAGAGATGGAATCCGCGACCTGCACTGCCGACTGGTGGACATCAAAGGTTTCACACAGGGTAGCAATGGCGCGATCGCAATCTGCCTCAGCCACCGTACAGCTCACTTTCACCTCAGAGGTGGAAATCATCTGAATATTCACCCCGGCCTCAGCCAGAGTGGAAAACATCCGCGCGGCCACACCGGGCCGCCCAATCATGCCCGCCCCGGCGATGCTGACCTTGGCAATGTTGCGATCAATCATCACCTCCGCCTCATTGGTGGCGCTAGGCTGAGTGCGCAAAGCCGGAGAAATGGCGGCCGCCACCGCCTCGGCCCGCTTCAAAATGGGCTTTTCGACGGTAAAGGCAATGTCGTTACTATTGCCCTCGTGGATGGACTGAATAATCAGGTCCACATCCAAATTCTGTCCGCCAATTTCACCAAACAGGCTGGCCGCCACACCGGGACGATCGGGAACCCGCAACAGGGCCACCTTCGCCTGGTTCATGTCGAACTCCACACCGTCTACGGCCTGGGCAAGCTCTAACCCCTCCAACGGCCGGGGCGGACGATCGGGGGAAATAACCCGGGTGCCGGGTTCGTCACTCCAGCTCGAACGAACCACCAGGGTAATACCGTAATTGCGGGCAATCTCCACTGCCCGAGGGTGCAACACTTTAGCGCCAAGGCTCGCAAGCTCCAGCATTTCGTCGCTGGTAATTTCGTCCATCAGCTGGGCCTCTGGCACCAGACGCGGGTCGGTAGTCAGAATGCCGGGAACATCGGTGTAGATTTCGCAGCGGTCAGCCTGGAGAGATGCCGCCAGGGCCACAGCCGAGGTGTCCGACCCGCCCCGACCGAGGGTGGTAATTTCTTGGGCTTCGCTGACCCCCTGAAACCCAGCCACCACGATCACCTGACCTTCGTCCAGATGACGCTGCAGTCGGTCAGTTTTAATCTGCAGAATTCTAGCGTGGGAGTGGTTGGCCTCGGTGACAATCCCCACCTGGGCACCCGTCAGGGAGATGGCGGATTGACCTAGCCCGTGCAACGCCATACTCAATAGCGCAATAGAAATTTGTTCGCCCGTGGACAGCAGCATATCCATCTCGCGGCGGCTGGGATCAGCGGAAATTTCGCCCGCCAGTTTCACCAGTCCATCGGTGGTCTTGCCCATGGCCGAAACGACCACAACCACTTGATTCCCGGCATCAACCGTGGCCTTGACCCGTTCGGCCACGGCTCGAATCCGCTCGGAGGTGCCGACGGAGGTCCCACCATATTTCTGAACAACTAGCGCCATGCTCTTACCTGCTGCTGTAAAGGGGCCTAATTTTGCCCTTAATTCTACGGACTACTTCAGCTTATCAGTCTGGAATATCGCAGATTGCTTAAGAAGCTACCGAGTGTCCCGTGGTCCATTGCCGAGATTCTACGGGTGCGATCGCACCCTTAACCTCACCACACTAAGAAGAAGGACGCCTCCAATCTTAGAGATCTAGTTTAGAGACAAATCTACATCAGCTTGCGAGTATACAATCACAAGCCATCGTGAACGCTACAGTGATTTTCGACGCCAGTGCCGGAGATTCGTTGCCTGAGTCCAGACAAGTTTAGCGAGTCTTAATCTAATCCCCCTGAGTTTCCTTGTTGCCGCTGAAAGGCCTGTAAAACCTAACTTAAGCGCACCATCCTGCCGCCAGCCCATCGCTAGAACCAGCCCCCAAAAGACGGTTCAGTATTGAGAAATTTTGGTGAAAGTTACTAGCAGACCTTTCAAGACTGGGAAACGCAAGATAATATTAGTCCAATGTACTTAATATATAGTTACATCCATGACAGCAGTACTCCAAGGCCGACCGACGACCGCTGAGCCGAAGACAGGACAGTCTACGCTACACCACGTCGTCATCGTGGGCGGTGGCTTTGGGGGACTGTACGCCGCTAAGTCGTTAGACAATGCTAACGTCCGCGTCACACTCATTGATAAACGAAATTTTCACTTGTTCCAGCCCCTGCTATACCAAGTGGCAACCGGTGGCTTATCTGCAGGCGATATCTCCTCTCCGCTCCGCTCAGTGCTCAGCCGGCAAAAGAACGTCAAGGTGGTCATGGGCGAGGTGGTCGAGGTGGACCCCAAACGCCAACAGGTCCGCCTGAAGCGCAATGAAGTCATCACTTACGACAGCTTGATCATTGCAACTGGATCTAGTCATCACTACTTTGGCAACGACCAGTGGTCCGACATTGCCCCCGGCATGAAGACTATCGAGGACGCGCTGGAAGTTCGTCGCCGTATTTTTCTGGCCTTTGAGGCCGCGGAAAAAACCACTGATCCCGAACTGCGCAAAGCCCTACTGACGTTCTACGTAGTGGGTGCAGGTCCGACGGGCGTAGAACTCGCGGGCGCCTTGGCTGAGGTTGCCTACGAAACCATCAAGGATGACTTCCGCAGCATCGACCCCCGCGAAACTAAGATTGTTTTGCTGGAGGGTATGGATCGGGTTCTCCCCCCCTATCCAGCTGACCTTTCTGCGGCGGCTCAACAATCTTTAGAAAAGCTCGGCGTTGAGGTTCGCACCCGCTCTCTAGTCACCGATATTGATGGCGACAATGTCACCATTAAGAGTGGCGATACGGTTGAAACGACCCAAGCTTGCACGGTCATCTGGGCAGCTGGGGTCAAGGCTTCTCCTCTTGGCAAGGCCCTATCCGAGAAAACGGGTGCTGAGCTAGACCGTATCGGCCGCGTTATTGTCGAATCTGACCTCAGCGTGCCAGGTTATCCCAACCTGTACATCGCCGGAGACTTAGCCCACTACATCCCCGAAGGTGAAGAGCGTCCCCTGCCCGGAACCGCAGCTGTTGCCATGCAGCAGGGCAGCTACCTGGCAAAAACCATCAAGCGGAAGCTCGCGAAGAAGCCTGTCTCAGCTTTCAAGTATAAGGATCAGGGCAGCATGGCGGTGATTGGCCGCAATGAAGCCGTGGCAAACCTGAACTTTGCCAAACTGTCAGGCTTCCCGGCTTGGTTCATCTGGATTTTTGTCCATATCTACTACCTCATTGAGTTTGACAACAAATTGTTAGTGCTCATGCAGTGGGGCTGGCAATACTTCACCAGCCAGCGTGGCGCCCGTCTGATCACCGGTGATGACACCATCCCCGCCCTGTCAGCCGAGGTGATGGCCAGTATGGAAACTGAGACTGAGATCGTTGCAGTCGACGACACCTCCAAGGAAATGATCGAGGCCTAAGCCCTGTCCTCTTTGAGATCTGCAACTTCCCCTGGGAAACACACCCGGTTGGCATGTCTCAGATTGAGGCCGTCCCCTCGTCGTCCCGGTAGTTTTTCGGACAGTGACCGGACTTTGCCCTAAGTCTGCTGTAGCCTCCTACAGGGGCGGGTAAACTTTAACCTGCCGGGTCAAGGGGCAAGGTCATGCTGAAAATTTCTAACACGGTTTCTATACCCGATAGCGAGATCGACATCAGTGCGATGCGATCTCAGGGTGCCGGCGGACAAAACGTCAACAAAGTTGCAACGGCCATCCACCTTCGCTTCGACGTTAAGCATTCCTCTTTACCCGAAAGCTATAAGGAACGGTTACTGAAGCTCAAGGACAAACGTCTTACAAAAGACGGCGTCATTGTGATTAAGTCTCAGCAACATCGCAGTCAGGAGCGTAACAAAGAAGCGGCAATCGCTCGACTCAAAGCTATGATTCAGGCCGCGATGGTCACACCAAAACGACGACGCGCAACTCGCCCTAGCAAGGTTGCACGGCAAAAACGGCTCGACCAAAAAAAA
>JBCBOC010000736.1:0-2439 GCA_039821475.1 Cyanobacteria bacterium J06632_22
AAGTGGCCATTTTCTACCACGACGTAGGCAACAACTGTGAGGGTGTCCGGCACGCTCAGGTCCGCTGAAATTAAAGGGTCATGACAAAGCTATCACGATGGTGAAAGTCTGGCTCGGGGCCAGGGTGACTCAGCGCCCAGTAGGTAAGCGGCCCATCCTGAACCTGCAGGACCGTTGCGATCGCAATCGCCAACTCCTGCTGAGCTAACCCCAGCACGGATAAGTCAAAGCCCCACACCGTTTGCAGTGCCGTCGAAGTGCTGAGCACTTCAAAGGGGAGCGCCTGAACTGCTGTCTCAGGCTGACCGCCGCTGCGGTAGGCCTGAAAACGATAAACATTCCAACAGTAGCTCGGCGAAAGATTGACTTCCCAGTACTGTGATTGGCTAACCGGACGCAGAAAGCATTCAAAGCAGGTGGCCTGCCAGAGATCATCTTGACGCCTCGGCACTGCGGCCCGAGTAGGCACCACAAGGGCCCCTAGGTGACCTAAGACCTCATAGGTCAACATCAGGCGATCGTTGTGCCGGGAAATTCGACCGGTGACATCAACACCAACGGTTGCATCACAACTTTTAAAGGGCTTGAGGGAAAATTCTCGAATAGTCATAGGAGGGATCAGTCCACAGCAGCAGGCAAACGAGGCCCTGGAACCGGTAGCCACTAAGGCAAACACCCCACTGAACTACCGCCAGGAAGCCGCAAACCATCATTTACCTGCCAAAAACGGTCCAGACATACAGGCTAGGTCACGTTCCAGACACCTCTGGAGCAGCCCTAGCGCTGTTCACGCCACGAAACACCCAATCTGTTAGGAACACATCAGACCCCAGAAAGCCAACAGCACCGCTTAAACCTGCTCCTACAGGAGGTTTAAACCGTGGCATGACCTATCACGCTGGCAATCTTTCTACGATCGCGAAGATGCGATCTCGATACCCTTCGATACGCTCTAGCAGCTTGAACTGCACCAGCGCTCGAATCAGATTGTGGTTGTCGTAGCGCGTCTTGAAATAGACATCACCTGACAAGTAATCCGAGAAAAAGCGCAGACCCAACTCAAACGTAATCAGCCACACAGAATCGTAGAAGTAATCCAAATCGGCTGCTTCTAGAAAATTCTTGGCGGCATCATAATATCCTTGCAGAATTCCTTCGCAAGCATCTATATCAAAGGTAGTGTTTTCCCAATGGGAAGACTCTTCTCCCAGTGGGTTACACCCCGAGCGCAGACAATCCCCGATGTCGTATTGAACAAGACCCGGCTTCACCGTATCTAGGTCAATCAAGCTAATCGCCTGCTGAGCATCACCGTCAAACAGGATATTATTTATCTTGGGATCGCCATGAATCAGACGGACAGGAAGCTTTCCAGAGCTTTTTGCATTCTCTAGAACATTAACATGCTCTGCCCGCAATTTAATAAATTGAGTACACCACAAAACCTCGGGGTTTTCTGTTATTGGGTTGTTGTTTATGGTTTGCTCATAGGCGCTTAAATAGTTGGGTGTAATATGAAACCCCTCAAGGGTATCTGCCATGGTGTCGGGGGGTAGATCGCTGATCAGTTGGTGAAACATGCCTAGTCCGTAGCCCACTTCCCAGGCCTGAGCTGTGGACTGCAAGGTATCAAAGGTTTTAGCATTTTCAATGAAGCTAATCCCTCGCCAAAACCCGCCCGCCTCTTCCTGCCAATGGTTTTGACCGGCTGTGGTGTATATCACCCGAGGGACGACCCAGCGTCGTCCCTCGGGCATGGGCTGCTCCAATAACCGCTGCTGCACATGCTCGGTAAAACGGCACATGTTCTGCATCACCTGGCAGGGATTCGGAAAGACCGCTGTATTAATGCGCTGAAGAACAAAATAGGGTTCCGCAGGGTGATCGAGGGAGATGCGAAACGTATCGTTAATGTTGCCATTGCCCAGCGGGTGCACGTCAATGACCGGACGACGCCCTGCAAACCGTCTGGCAATGGCTAGCAGCTGATCGTGAGAATATCGTTGAGGAGCGGCAGAAGCCTCAAGTGACGCAGTCATGGATGGGTCAGCGTGACGACCTTGGAATCATATACAGCCAGAGAAAAGGACACAAGTTAGGTTTGTAACCTGTGTAACATTATTCGGTGTAAGGTTCAGCCTCCGACGGATTTTGTCGGACTTCGTCGGCAAGGGGTCTGGTGAGGTCGGAAAACGTCAGGTCCCCCCTGCCAATGCCCCCAGCCACGAAGCTAGGGTGGTTTCAGCTGGAGTGGTTTCCCTAGGGTCTAGGGTAGCGTCCATGGGAAGAGTGTTTCCTAACGCCCACAACCCTGTCATACATTGGACAGTAGACGACTCTGGAATAGCCCTCACTCTAGCTGTAATTTACCCTGGTGAATGAGGTCTGGTCTGTGAAGCATTTCTCGGTTTTGATACAGTTGCTGCGTGATCGCAAAAA
>JBCBOC010000171.1:0-7052 GCA_039821475.1 Cyanobacteria bacterium J06632_22
CCATGCCCTGAGCGGTGGCCAGCAGCGACGGTTGGCCTTGGCTGTGCAGCTGATTCGTCAGCCCTATTTGCTGCTACTAGATGAACCGACTGCCGGACTGGACTGGTCTATGCGGCAGCAGTTGGTGACCTTGCTCGCCAAGCTCAAAAAAGAATGGAGCCTGCTGGTGGTGTCCCACGACGCAGAGGATCTGGTTGACATGGCCGATCTGTGCTGGACGCTGGAGGCTGGGGAGCTAACGCCAGTGGAGCCTGGCCAACTCAAACGTCAGCCACAGATGGTGGCGGGTTAGACCAGTAGCGTCTGTTGCGTTCAGCGTGCGATCGCAACAGACACTATCGGCTATTCAGATTTTCGTTTCCGCTTGGCGGGCGGCTGTTTAATGGAGCCATCTTTGTTCAACCACGGTGTTAGGTCACCACACCAGGGATCTAATATGCGTCTCAGATTATTGGCATCCTCACGATCAAGCTGTACCTTGATTTGCTTTTCAGTGTCGGCCACATAGCTGCTAGATGATCTGGGATGGCGCTGGCGATATTTACTGCCATAAAACCGAAAAGAGAGCGTATAGCCCCCCACCTCGGAGGGGTCGCAGACATACTGGGTCAGTTTTGCCCGACTGATTCTGCTCCCAATTTCTTGCTGCGAGGAGAGACCCACCAGGGTCAGATATCGCTGGTCGTCAAGGGTTTCTAGGCGGAGGCGATACCCCATCAGCTGTTCTTGCTGTTGGTAGTTGTACTGTTGGCCCATCCAGCTCAGTACAACCAGCCCAAGACCCACCCAAAGCCAACGGTACTGGGGCCACAGCAGTGGATTACCCCAGGGGAATAGGTATAGAAGCCCAAGGTAGAGGGCCAGCAAGATCCAATAATTTGCCTGATAAAGATGGTCCCAGCGGGGCCTGAAAACAAGACGGTGACGGGTGAGCAATTGCTGGATCGGCAAGTCAATTTCAATCTGTTCAGCGACAGCGGAAATATCTACTAATTTGAGGGGAGAGCGTAGAGGGTGTGGCAGGGCGGTCTGCTGAGGTAAAGCGGTGGTCCAGATCGAGTGCCGACTCCAGCGTTCCAGAACGGACTGTTTGGCCTGGCTAAATCGGACGGGCTGGCCTGTTGCTAACTGCTTGAGCTGTTGCAGTGCGATCGCAGCCGACTTAGGTCGATGGGACAGGGCCGGATCAACCAACGTCTCAATCCATTGGGTTAACCTGGGGCTGAGATGGGCCTGGCGGGCAAAGTCAATCTTAAGGTGCTGCTGGGGTAGGTCGGCGGGGTGCTGACCTGTGGCCAAGTAGATTAGCGTTGCGCCCAAACTGTATAGATCTGACGCGGGAACAGCACGATTACCAAACTGCTCTAGGGGCATGTAGCCGTAGGTGCCCACCACCGTGCGAGTGCCGCCATGATCTGCTGTTTGCACCGAGCCAAAGTCAATCAAGTACACCTCGCCAGGGCTGTGGGCTGTGCGATCGCCCATCAATACGTTGCTGGGTTTCAGATCGCGATGGATGACAGGCGGCTGCATCCCGTGCAGATAGTCCAGCACCGTCAGCAGTTCTGTCGCGATGTGAACCAAATCCGCTTCAGTAAATCGGCGGCCTGTTTCCACCCACTCCTGTAGTGACCGGAGCGGCACATAGGTCTGGACCAGGGCAAAGCCTTTACCCAGCGGTGTGTCAACATCAAAGGCATCCAGATGCTGGGGAATAGCAACGTGGTCAAGGGATTTTAGGGTTTCGGCTTCGCGCTCAAACAGCTTATAGGTCTCCCATTTAGCTTCTGAGCTAAACAGAAACAGCTTCACCACCACCTGCCGCTGACCTATCGCCTGTCTATCGGTGGCTAGAAACGTACGGCGGTCAGGGCTGCTGCCCAAGCATTCTTGAAGCTGGTAGCGTTGGTTGAGGACTAGACCAATGAGGCTTTCGACGGACATAGCGTTCAGGACAGGACGTAAGTCTAGTATGCCCCCGAACGCAAAGCCTGCCAGGACAGCCAATCCGGCAAGACTTGTTTAGCATGGTGAATGACCTCGCTAATGCTTCTCCTATGGCCGCGTCATCTAACACCCTATTCGAGCAGTGTCTTGCCCCTATTTTTAGTCGCCTCATTGACGGTGACGCCCTGTTAGAATTTCGCAACAGTATCGACTGGCCTAGCGCCACGGCAGCGTTTACAGACCCAGACCTGACGTATCCTGCTTATTATCGGGACCATAACTTTCACGGTGTTCAGGGTGGCTACCTGAGCATAGACGCTGCGGTAACCTATGACCCGATTACCCGCTACGTGCTGCCCCCTAACGAAACTTGGATTCGGGAAAGTCTGGTTAGGGCCATCCGAGGCACGCCGCAGCGCATTTTAGATTTGGCCTGTGGGACAGGGACCACGACGCTGATGCTAAAGCAGCGGTTTCCCAATGCCGCGGTCGTCGGGCTGGACCTATCGCCACAGATGTTGGTGGTGTGCGATGGCAAAGCCCAGGATCAGAAACTCGATGTTACCTTTTGTCAGGGCAATGCGATGGATACGGGGCTAGACGCCGAATCCTTTGACGTGGTTTGCACCACGTTGCTGTTGCATGAAACGCCCATCTCTGTTGCCAAAACTATCTTGCAAGAGAGCCTGCGACTGCTGCGGCCCGGCGGTCAAGTGCTGATTTTGGACGGCAACCAGAAAACCTTACGGGCCATAGACTGGCTCAGCAATATTTTTGAGGAGCCGTTTATTCGCGAGTATGCCCAGGGCAGTGTGGACGCTTGGTTGGGCGCAGCAGGGTTTGAGTCCGTACGTACAGAGGATGTGTTTTGGCTGAACCAGCTGAGCTATGGTCGTAAGCCAGCGACAGCGTAGAATGGTGTCCCTAAAGCCATGAACGCCAATGCCTGCTGACGCGACGACGCTGCCCAACTATGCTGACCTCTGGCAATCGGCCCTAGGGTGGACGCCCGATGGACTGCAGCCGCAGTTTCAGCGACTCTTTTCTCACTTGGTCGAGATTAACCGGCAGGTGAACCTAACTCGGATCACCACACCCGAAGACTTCTGGGAAAAGCACCTATGGGATTCTCTCTATGGGATTATGCCCTGGCTGACAGGGCAGTTCAGCTGGGATGGTGCGGATATTGAGCGGGTGATCGACGTGGGCACAGGCGGTGGCTTTCCGGGGCTGCCGGTTGCCATTGCCAGCCCTAGCTGGTCTCTCACCTTTCTCGATTCCACCCGCAAAAAGATTCAGGCAGTCCAAACCTTGGCCGAGGCCTTGAACCTGCCCAATGCAGAAAGCTACCTGGCGAACCGGGCAGAACTCGTCGGTCAAAACCCGCTACACCGGGCCAGCTACGATTTAGTGCTGATTCGTGCGGTGGGTCCAGCGTCCACCTGCGCCGAATATGCCCTGCCGCTGCTTAAGCTGGGGGGGATTGCCGTGTTGTATCGCGGTCAGTGGAATGATGCTGACACTGCAAATCTGACGCTTGCGTTAGACCTACTGGGCGGCACCCTAGTTAAAACCAACCAGACTCAAACGCCCCTAACCCAGGCTGAGCGTACCTGTCTGTACCTTAAAAAAGTGGCTGAAACTGAAGCCAAATACCCTAGGGATAATGGCGTCCCGGCCAAGTTTCCGCTGTAAAACGTCACACTTCGGAAGTCAAAAAGAATGAAGGTTCTGAATTCCGAAGTATTATTCTCTACTTATCCAATCCCTCGTCTGTGTCTTCTGACGGCAGCAGAAAGCAGCTTTCAATCTGCTGCTTTAGCTTGTCGTGATCCATCTCCTGACCAATCAGCACCAGCTGCGTCTTTTGTGTGCGACCTGCCCATTCTTCATCTTCTAAAGAGAAGCGTTTGCCACTGAGGTGAAAAATGTGTCGCTTAGGGCTTTTGTCAAACCAGATAATGCCTTTGGCACGGAAGATATTTTCCGGCAGCTGATTATCTAGAAAATACTGAAACTTTCTAATAGACATCGGCTGTGCCCGCTCGAATGACAGGGAGGTGAACCCGTCTACGTCTAGGTGGTTGTGCTCGTGGTCATGATCATGGTCGCAGTTTTCATGATCGTGGTGGTCGTGTCCGTGATGATCGTGCCCGTGGTGGTCGTGTCCGTGATGATCGTGATCGTGCTCAGCATGGGCGTGCCCGTCGTGGCCATGACTACTATGGTCATGGCCGTGATGATCGTGGTCATGGCCCTGCTCGTGAGAGTGATCATGGCCATGTTCTTGATTGGTTTCGGGCTCACCCCCGTTAAAGTATTTATCCGACTCAAATAGGCCCACACTGAGAATCAGCGGCAGCGGCACCTGAGATTGCTGAGTTCTTAGAATGCGCGCGCCTTCTTTGATTTCCCTCAGCTTGCCCTCTAGCCGTTCGGCAGCGGCTTCGTCGACCAGGTCGGTCTTGTTTAGCAGCAGGATATCGCCGTAGGCAATTTGGTTGTAGGCGGCTTGGGAGTTAAATAGATCCACACTGTAATTCTCGGCGTCCACCACCGTAACGATGGAGTCGAGCCGGGTCATGTCCCGCAGTTCGGTGCCCAAAAAGGTCAGAGCCACAGGGAGTGGGTCGGCTAGGCCAGTGGTCTCGACCACTAGGTAGTCAATTTTGTCTTTACGCTCTAATACCTTGTAGACGGCTTCCATTAGGTCGTTATTGATGGTGCAGCAAATGCAGCCGTTGCTCAGCTCCACCATGGTGTTGTCGTCGCCGTCGTCAGTTGTAATCAGCAGATCGTTATCAATGCCGATTTCGCCAAACTCGTTAACCAGCACCGCCGTCTTGAGTCCTTCTTGGTTGCTCAAGATGTGGTTTAGCAGCGTGGTCTTACCACTGCCTAAGAACCCGGTAATAATCGTCACCGGTAAGCCGCGTTTTGTATTGTCCATGGCCTTAGGTGAAGATATTTCTGCTTGATTGGGCGTCGTTGCAGTCATAGGTCCTGATCGAGTGAGTCGTAGTACTGAGCACAGTACCTACTAATTATTACGTATGGTCTCAGAACTGTGGGTGGGGCGCTAGATAAATTAAAGACTCGCGCGTGCCGTGTCCGGCTTAAGGCTTAGCCAGTGATTGATCTGTCATCAATGTCGTCGTTGAGGTTCAGCCTGCCCCTTTAATGACATTGGCCGTGTGGCTGAGGCAACGGTGCATCGAGAGACCGCTATATATATCGCTCGCCACTTTGCTGAGGACAGTTCTAGCTTTGAAACCTTTGGTATTGGAGCCAAGTGGCCAGCAACCGCGCACAAACGTTTGTGGCGGTTGCTATACATTGTTGTAGGCGAGCTTGTGGACCACCGTCGTCGCTTTTCTAGGGGCGTCAATGTATCAGCAGCCTGCGGACGATGGGGGCAACCCTCGTGACGACATCACCTTGCCATTGCCGGCTTTGGAGCTGGTTAGGGATGTGATTCCTGCAAAATAGTGTGGCCTGCTATTGGCCTGTAGAGGCTCAGAAATCCTCAGGGAACCCTAAATTCGATGCCGCAGGTGCAGCCCCATGTATTCTCTTTTCTTTAGTTCCTTTGGATTCCTCGGTCTGTTAGGGTCCGCGCTATGGATTTGGATGCTTTATGACTGTCTCAAATCTGGGCGAGGGGGGCGTGAATGGATCTGGCTGCTGATTTTTTTGAATGTGATCGGCGCGGTGATGTACTTCGTCATTGTTTGGTTACCTGCTCACCCTAACTTTTTGGGGCAGTTTGGCATCGTGAACAGCCGTCAGCAGCGGGATCGCCTCTGGCAGGCCGAGGCTGATGCTAAGAATATTGGCAACGCCACCCAGTTTGTCACCCTAGGCAATGTGCTGTTCGACATGCGCAAGACCGAGCGGGCCTATGAGGCCTATCAACAGGCGCTGGAAAAAGAACCCAAAAACGACAAAGCCCTATGGGGCGCGGCCCAGTCTGCCAGTGAGTTGAGCAAACATGACGACGCAAAGGCCTATTTGGAAAAGCTATTGGCCGTGAAGCCTGATTTTGGCTACGGTCAGGCTTCGCTGGACTATGGTGAACTCTTATATCAAATAAAAGATTATGATGCGGCGGCTGAACACCTCCAGCAGCATCTAAAAAACTGGAGCAATCCTGAGGGTTACCTGATGCTAGCGGAGATTCAGTCGTCTCAAGACCAAAATGACGCCGCTCGCGAAACCCTGGAGACGCTAATTATTAAGATCAAGGGCTATGTGCCGTTTCAGTATCGTAAGAACGCTCACTTTATTCGCAAGGCCGAGCGTCGGTTGAAGTCGCTCTAACAGCTAAATTGAAGACTAGGTTAGTGGTGTTTAGCTCCATTTAGTTTCAGCCCGGGACGAGGATAAAACGCGCAAAAGATCTTAAACCCCAAAAAGGATCTTAGAATTGAGTCTGCTGTGATGTATGGTCCCAACCCCTAAAGCTACATGTCCCTCGTCCTTTACAACACCCTTTCTCGTCAAAAAGAACCCTTTGAGCCCATCGAACCGGGCAAGGTCAAGTTCTACTGCTGTGGCGTGACGGTGTATGACCATTGCCACTTGGGGCATGCCCGGTCCTACATTGTGTGGGATACCATTCGTCGATATCTGATGTGGCGCGGCTACGATGTCACCTACGTGCAAAACTTCACCGACATCGACGATAAGATCCTTAACCGTGCTAATAAAGAAGGCTCCTCCATGGAGCAGGTGTCGCAAACCTACATTGACGCCTACTTCGAGGATATGGCCCGCCTTAATATTAAAGAAGCCAACAAGTATACTTACGCTACCCGTACCATTGACGGTATTCAGCGACTGATTGGTGATCTGGAACAAAAGGGCTTTGCCTACGCTGCAGACGGTGATGTTTATTACACTGTGCGTAAGTTCAAAGGCTACGGCAAACTATCCGGCCGCAAGCTAGATGACATGCAGGCTGGGGCCAGCGGTCGCGTGGGCGACGGCGAAGCCAAGAAGAAAGACCCCTTTGACTTTGCTCTGTGGAAAGGCGCTAAGCCGGGGGAACCGGCTTGGGATTCCCCGTGGGGACCGGGCCGTCCTGGCTGGCATATTGAGTGCTC
>JBCBOC010000747.1:0-2327 GCA_039821475.1 Cyanobacteria bacterium J06632_22
CACCATAGGGAGTGACCACGATACTGTCACAGGTCGTCAGCCCCACGGCACGCTTGGAGATGAGGGCGACGATACGGCCCTGGCCGCACAGGACTAAACCTTTGGCCATGTCCTGAGTGGTCTTTTCCCTAGGTGAAACGACAGGTTGCAAGCTGGATGCAGTTTAACGGCGATTTGCCGCGTAGGCGAGACCCGCTAGCGTGGGGCAGAATAGGGCCATATCACGAGACGGGGAAATGCTGGAATTGACCTTTACGCTGGTGGTGTTTGCGGGCTGGGTGGTGTCAGTCTGCCTGCACGAGTTTGGCCATGCGGTGGTGGCTTACTTTGGCGGTGACACGTCGGTCAAAGACAAGGGTTACCTGACGCTGAATCCGCTTAAATACACCAACCCTGGACTCAGCTTTGTGATGCCGCTGATGTTTCTGCTGCTAGGAGGCATTCCCTTGCCGGGGGCTGCGGTGTACATCAATGCTCGCAAGCTGCGCAGTCGGGTTTGGCGGAGTGCAGTATCAGCTGCGGGGCCTTTTGCTAGCTTTCTATGTACGGTTGCGATCGCACTGATCCTAGCGATAATCCAGCCCGACCTCACCTCCAATTTGGCTGACGGCACATTCAATCTAGATGGCTTTGCCTCACCTAAAATCTGGTGGGCGCAGGCCTTGGCCTTTCTCCTCACTTTAGAAATCGCCGCCGTCTTACTGAACTTAATGCCGATTCCGGGTCTAGACGGTTACGGTATTCTCGAACCCTGGCTGCCGCCAACGGTACGGGTTCGATTCAACAAACTACGCCGCTATGGCTTTATTGCTTTGTTTGCAGCCTTCTGGCTGATTCCCTCATTTAACCGAGCCTTTTGGGGACTGGTTGACGGCATTTCTCAGCGTCTAGGCGTTTCGCCCCTAGTGGCCAGTAACGGCTTTCGGATCTTTCGGCAAAGCTCTGAGGTAATTATTGTTGTTTTGATCGTAGGGTTAATTGTCGCTAGGCTGATTCGTGGTAAATCGCCAGCGCAGTCTAGCGATAAGCTTTCTTCAGACGATCTGATGACGCTTTTGAAAGAAACGGAAGAGAGTTTAGAGATATTGCCCCAGGACTGGGATGCGTGGCAGCGGAAGGGCGCAATTTTGATTGAGTTAGAGCGCTATGAGGAGGCCTTAACGGCCTTAGACCGAGCGGTACAGACGAACCCTAAGGCTGTGAAGGCTTTGAACTCGAAGGCGTGGTTGTTGTTAGCCAAGCTAGACCGCCCGCAAGAAACCCTAGAGACGCTAGAAAAATCTCTCAGTACACGTCAGAATCAGCCGGATATCTGGCACTTTCGAGGTGTCATTTTGGCCGAGATGCAACAAAATGAGGCAGCGATTGAGGCCTTTGATACTGCCATTCGATATAGTCCTCGTCACGAAGCCGCCTGGTTTAGTAAAAGTACTGCACTGTTGAGCCAGGGGCAGTATGCCGCAGCGTTAGCCGCCACAGACTGGGTGCTCAAGTCCAACCCTAAACGGGCAGATGCCGCTTACAACAAGGCTTGCTGCTATGCCCAGCTAAAGGATGTGGACCAGGCACTGCTATGGCTAGAGAAGTGTTTAGTACGGGATGATGGTACCCTACGGCAACAGGCTAAGACCGATAGTGATCTGACCCGCCTGCACACCCATCCTCAGTTTTTAGCACTCGTCTCCAACTGACCCTAGCGCTACGATAAGGGCGGTGTCTTTTCTCTGCTTCAATGCCTCAGAAAAACTATCGCGGCGCCCAGCTCATCCTGCAGGACTTTAGCTACCAGGAACTGGCCTGTGCAGATTTTCAAGATGCTGTCCTATTCTGCTGTGACTTTCGCGGGGCTTATCTGCATCAGGCCAATTTCGCCAATGCCCGGTTAATTACCTGTAACTTTACGGGTGCCTGTCTAACCGAGGCTGACTTTCGGGTTAGGTCACAACGCACCTGTACGTTTATCAACGCTCAGCTTACAGGGCTTATCCTCCCGCCCGAGGAGAGTATTGGTAATCCCGATTGCCATCATAATGCCCAGTCCGCCTTCCTGCGCTGCGCGATTAATCCGCTCGGTCCCTGTGAGGGTTGCTTGGATTTTGAACCCGTTAGCTAATGTGCGTGACAATACTGTCCCTGATTAAGGGGAAAGGGCGAAGGGGAAAAGGGGAAGGCCGGTAGCAGTACGAGCGGCTGATGCCGAAAACTGCTGTCAGCGTAGTGCTTCGGATGGCTAAACCTCTGCCATGCCCAGAACTGGAGTTTTCTCCTAGGGAAAAGCTTTAGGTTTTAGGCCATACGCGATTTGTGTCTACAGGTTTCAAGCTGGA
>JBCBOC010000749.1:0-2310 GCA_039821475.1 Cyanobacteria bacterium J06632_22
AGCCCCTAGTGTGTGAGCTATAGCAACCTCCACAAATGTTTGTGGCTGTTGCTATACATCCGACAAAAGAAAAATACGTAAACTAGAAAATTTTAAAATTTATTGGCTCCTGGGAATTTACAGATGAAGTTGTGTTGATGCGATGGCTAAATAGAGGTAGCGAGTTCACCGAGCGGTAATGTACTGCTCTGGCTTGCCAACCGCGTCTGGCGAAAAGTCTGTAGATGCTTCGATAGCAGGCTTTCGGGCTGGATGTGGTTCAGGTTTAAGTCCTTCTATCTCAGCGAGTTTGGCCATGTTTAAGACGTTCTCAACGGTCGCAGGTGTGCTCCTGTTCAGTTGTGGGGGCGTCCAAGTTGCCCAGGCTGGTACGTTCTACAACGGCTGGAACTACAGCATCGACGCCTTTGATGATGGCTCGGGCGGGAGTGCCTACGAAATTAAGGGACTGGCCGTTAAAGAGACGACGGATTCAGTCCTGTTCTCTCTGACGGGTGGTGCTGCACTGACCGGTGTTCCAGCGGATGGGCCGACCGATGGCAACATTGGCTGGGCCGATATGATGCTGAACTTTTCGGGCGACGATTACAATACGGCTGCTGATAACGGCGACCTTTTCGGCATTCGCTTTGCGGCCACCAATGACTCTGGTGTAGACCAGGTGGGCCTCTATAAAGTGGATAGCGCCATTGCTGTCTACGCCGACAACAACGGCTATGACAGTCTAAAGTCTTACTATGATGCTGGTTTTGGTCGTCCCAATACCATGGGCGATATTGCCACAGAGCAGGCGGCCTTTGATTACTTCGGCGAGACCTCGTCTATCCGTAGCAACATTGGCAGTGGCACCTACCTGGGTGGCATCACATTTTTGACGGACGAGGAAGCCGCCGCCGCCGGTCTTGATTTTGCTAACTTTGATGCGGTGTCTCCCGAGACCCATACCTTCAAGGTTGATCGCGATTTGCTGCCGTCAGCCAATTTTCTGATTAGCGTCTTTCTTGAATGCATTAACGACGGGATTGCCCTGCGCAGTAACCGCACTGCGGTTAATCGCTCGGCGGTTAATCGCGCGGACGTACCTGAGCCGTCGGCTGTGGGTGGACTGGCGCTCGTGGGTTTACTGGTTTTCAAAGGTTTGCGGCGGCGGTAATGCCGCGTCACTTGCAAGATTGCGTTCGTCGAGTTGCTAGGACAGTCCCTGGCGCTGAAGGCCTCTATTCTGGTGCACTTCGACGCAGCCGACTGGGGCTACCCACCCTCCGACGGCGATAGCTTTGGTAGCGGTTGCGTACATTCGGCAGCAATTGGGGTATTCTTGCGGAGTCGCTTACGGCTTAGGACATGGCCCAAATCTTTATCTCTGCCGGGCATGGCGGATTTGAAAACGGCGTTCGCGATCAGGGCTCTGTCGTGAGTGGCACCACAGAAGCTCAGGAGATGATTCGCCTACGAGATCTGGTGGTCCCAGAATTGAGATCACGGGGTTTCAACGTCCTCTCAGTTCCCGATGATCTGAGTCTGACCCAAACCATTCAGTGGATTAATGACCGGGCTCAATCAGGTGCGATCGCAATTGAGCTCCATGCCGATGCCTATGTCAACACGGCCCTCCGTGGTGCCTGTGTCTATTACATTGCCAGCAACAGCGAACGAAAATCCCAGGCGGAACTGATTTTGCTAGCGTTGCTGCGCCGTGTCCCCCAGTTGCCGAGCCGTGGCGCTAAGCCCGACACCTTCTCTGGTATGGGGCAGCTGGCCTTTTGTCGTCGAGTCTCTCCGGCATCACTGCTGATCGAGTTGGGCTATCTTTCCAACGATCAGGACCGTTCGCTGCTGCAAAACCGTCGTCGCGACTTTGCCCTGGGCCTAGCTGATGGCCTAGCCGCCTGGAGTCGTTCGGTGACGGGGCAGGCGCCGCCCACCACCGTCGATGAAGGGGGCTTCCCCGAAATCAACATTCGCATTAACGGCGGGCAGTACGACGAAAAGGGCCTGATCATCAACAACAATGCCTATGTGCCCATCGATCTGGCCGATCGACTTGGCGTAGATCTGACCGGCGAAACAGAGATTCGTCGGGTGCGTTACCGCAATGTGGTCTACATCAAAGCCGTTGACCTGCGGGATTTCAATATTTCCATTGGCTGGGATGGAGCCACCCGCTCGGTATTGCTAAAAACCCCATCGGCGTCTCCTATCTGTCCGGGCTTGATTGACCGAATTATGGGGCACGGCAACACAACTGACGTGCAGCTGATGATGTTTCTCAAGGCCAATAATGAGGCCGCCCTGCGGGGACAGTTTTCA
>JBCBOC010000358.1:0-4875 GCA_039821475.1 Cyanobacteria bacterium J06632_22
GCTGTAGGCCGCGGACGAATCTAGCCCGGTCACCCGCTGAAGGTCGAGGATCAAGAACGACAGCGGGTGACCGGGCTAGATTCGTCCGCGGCCTACAGCTTGTTGCAGCTTAAACAGGTGGCGCAGCAGCAGCGGTTTGCGATTGTATTGACTGACCTGTCTTCTCCGCTGCAGAAACAGCTAACGCGGATGGGCGTGATTGATGACGTGATTGATGGCGTGATTGACACTGATGCCACCGAAGGCCAAGGGGGTTACCGCATCTTCCCGACCCAGTCGATGGGGTTGGCCTGGTGCGAAGATCAGATATTGCAACAAGGCATAACGCGCCGCGGACGATATGTCCCCCTGCTATTGCGCCTCAAGAGAGATTTGCCGAATCCTGATTGGGCTTCTACGCTTATGGATCATATGACGCTGCTTCATCTTGAAGCGGGCTCCTATCTGCTCCGTCAAGGACAACCCTACACGGGGCTCTACTTTGTCGAGACGGGACAGGTGCATAGTCTGTTGGACCCTTCCGCGCCTCAGCCGATTCAGACCTTTGGTCCAGGGACGCTGATCGGTGAACGTGGATTTTACCAGCCGACGCCATGGGCAGTCTCTCTCGTGGCGGCGCAAAGCAGTCAAATCTTTTTTCTGTCAATGCCGCAGTTTGAAAACATTAGAGCAACACACCCAAGCTTAGCCTACGCCCTATACCAAATGGTGGGTCAGTTGTTGCTCTAGTAGGGGTCGAGCGCGGCTCAAGGGGGCTCGAAGACGGAGCCTGCTGGGGCGATCGAGCCGTCAGTCCACAGTTCTTGAGAATGCGATAGAGCATCTGGGTCAAGGGATGGTTGGGATAGCGCACACAAAATAAGCCCTTGCTGGCTAGCCGCATCATCTCGTAGCAGAAGGGGAGATGGCCCGTCACCGAGCATTGCGGAGGCGTGCTGAAGTACTCCCCCAGATCGTCGGCATGGCCGTCCTGAGGGAGTACTTTGTTCATGACTAAAAACAGCTTTTGGGCGGCCATTTGCTGGGCAGTGTCGACCAAAATACGCGTGCCCTGGTAGTCCTGATAGTCGGGCTGCAGAACCATTAATAGTGTATGGGACACGTTAATGGACAACAGGGTCTCTTCGTTGAGACCAGGGTGGGTATCAACGAACAAATAGTCTAGGTCGAACTGCTGGGACAACTCCTGTATGCCCGTGACCAGCCGCTGCATGTCGTACCCTTCACTTAGAAATGTCGTAATGTCCTGGACCTGGGAACTGGCGGGAATAACCCAGAGCGCCCCTCGCTGGCGTTGAGAAACAGAGGGCGGGGTATCTGGCTTGGGGCTGAGTTGGGGGCTCACGTCATAGGCTATATCCGTGATGCTACACCGCCGCCAGAGATAGTCATTCAGTGTCCAGGTGAGCTGGGCATCATCGAGGCCGAACAACAGATGAAGTCCTGGAGAGGGGATGTCAGTATCGATGATGCCAACCCGTTGCCCCTGTTGTGCCAGGCATGCTGCCAGATTCGCGGCCAGGGTCGATTTGCCCGCGCCCCCGCGATAGGAGTGAATTGAAACGATCTGGGTCATGGTGAGACGTCAGCGAGACGATAGCGCGCGCTAATTTTTTTGAGGAGAGAAAACGGTTATTTTTCCTTTGGGAACGGCGATTGGTTTCAAGCTGATTAGAAGTATCTGCCAAATATCCTGCCAAGGGGTTCCGACGGCGGCAAATCTCATCGGTCCTTTTTCCAATTTCGGAAAGGTATAGCCGTCGCGCACAAAGACCATACTCAGCACTTGAGTGTCAAAAATGTCCTCAGCCAAGCGGGAATAGCTAAAAGGCTGCTATGCTACAAAAGACCGAACGGTCTGTTTTGGTTTCCAATGTCTAAAGCTGAAAGAACGAGAGCCCATATTGTTGAAAATGCGGCGGCTGTCTTTAATCAGCGGGGCTATGCCGGGGCGTCAATGGCAGACCTAATGGCGGCGACGGGGCTTAAAAAGGGCGGCCTTTACAACCATTTTCGCAGTAAGGATGAACTGGCCCTTGCGGCCTTTGACTATGCCATCGAGCAAATGCAGCAGCGATTCCGAGGTGCGATCGCACACCGACGTCATGCCACCGACCGACTTATTGCCATGCTGAGGGTCTATGAGCACATGCTAGACCAGCCCCCGATTGCAGGCGGCTGCCCCATTCTCAACACCGCCGTCGACAGTGACGATACCCATCCGGCCCTACAGGCAAAAGCACAGGCTGCTATGGATGGGTGGCGTCGATTGATTATTCGCATTGTCAACAAGGGGATAGCCCGCGGAGAACTCAGCGCCAACATCCACGCTGATACCGTTGCAACCGTTCTGATTTCCACCATCGAAGGCAGCGTCATGATGAGCAAACTGTACAACGACACCACCTACATCCAGCAGGCCCTCAACCACCTGAAAGATTACATTCAAACGCAGCTCGCTGTCCCGAGCTAGTTTTTTTGCTATAAAACCGACCGATTGGTCTTTTTTGAATAACACCATGACCCTCAAACTCTATTACGCTCGCCCCTCTGCCTATGCCCGCCCGGTTTGGCTGGCCCTGTTAGAAAAGCAACTGCCATTTGAGCTGATTCCCGTTGACCTTAGCGGTGAGCAGTTTCAGCCAGAGTTTCTGGCGGTGAATCCCTTTGGCCGTGTGCCTGTGCTGGTCGATGGCGATCATCGGGTGGTCGAATCGTTGGCTATTTTGGATTACCTAGAGGCCCAGTACCCCAACCCTTCGCTGATGCCCCAGGCGCCTCATCACATTGCCACAGTGCGTATGGTGCAGCTGATCACCTTGAATGAACTGCTACCCGCCCTGTTTCGCCTGTTAACCCAGCCTAAAAATCTCAACCAAGCCTCAGATGCCCAGCAGACCGAGTTGGCCTATGCACGGTCACGGGCCAGCAGCACCCTGAAGTTTTTAGCGCGTTTACTGGGCGAGAAACCCTACTTTGCAGGAGACCAACTCACCCTAGCGGAGATTGTTGCTGGGACAGTGATCCATAGACTGCCAGAACTCGGCATCGCCCTACAGCCCCGCCTGGCCCACTGGTCCGAGCGGTTGCTGGCCCGCCCGACCTGGCAACAGATTGCCCTGAGCCCAGCCGAACAGCGCGACTTCCAGCGGTATATGCGGGTGCTGCCCAAGATCTGGCAGCGCCGTCGTCGTCAAAAGCTTAAGGCCCTAACCCAGGGGCCCTGACCCAGGGCGAGAACGCGTCATCGCAGCCTGGCCAACTCGCCGGTAAACACCTATGACCGGCTAATCTGTCCCAGCAACAGCTGCTGGTTGGGTTCAATGGTCACGTTGTTCAACCCATCTTGAGAAAAAACATAGTCTTTGTTTTGCCACAGCGGAATGTAAGGAACATCTTGGGCCGAGAGATCTTGAATCTCTTTGAACAGTTGAGTCCGGGCCGCTGGATCTGCTTCGGAGCTTTGCGCGTCTAACAGGGCATTCATGGCAGCACTGCTGTAAAACGACCCTCGGGTTTGGGCAAAGCCTTCGTCGCACAGCCCAGCGGTTTCTTTAATGCAGCTAAAGAAGGGCAATGCAAAGTTTTCCGGGTCAAAGTAATCGGGATACCAATTGCTCAGGACGGTGGTGTAGGCCCCCTGCTGGAGCTGCTCCCGTAGTGTGGCTGACTCTGCCGAATTCACCGTAATGTCTACCCAGCCTGGCAAATGGGTTTCAATGGCTTCCTTGAGGGTGTTGGCCACAATGCTGCGGGTCGTAGAAGAAGACGGGTACCAAATCTCGAAGGACAGTGGATTGGTGTCGGAATACCCGGCTTGGGTCAATAGCGCCTTAGCCTGGTCATAGTTGGCATCACCATAGGCCGACTCAAACACCGGTTCTGACACCGCAAAGGTGGGCGGAATCATGGTGTACAGCGGTTTGGCCTGACCTTGAAAGGCGCGATCGTTCAGCAAGGGGCGATCAATCATGGCCGCGAGGGCCTGGCGGGCTTCCAGCTGATCAAACGGGGCAATTTTTTGGTTGAGGGTCATGTAGTTGACCACCGAGGCCCCCGCCTCAATCACCTGATGCCCGTCGCTGTCGGCTGTGCTGTCCAGGAAGGCAATCTGGGCCGGGTCCAGGGTTTGGTAAGCAACGTCTATCCCCCCGGCGCGAAAGGTGTTGTACAAATTTGCGGGGTTCGTAAACACCTGAATGTCGATGCCCGAATTGCTGGGGGCCTCTCCCCAGTAGTCTTCGTTGACGTCGAGCTTGATCACATCACTAGAGAACGAGGCCAGTTTGTAAGGCCCCGAGCCGATAAAGGTCTCAGGAGAAAATTGCCCTTCACCAATCTCGTATTTTTCGGGGGGAATGGGGGTCGCCCCCGAAAAGGTCAGCATCGAGGTGAGCGCAGCAAAGGGCTTGGTGAGGCGAAGGGTCAGCTCATACTCCCCCGTTGCGTCTACAGAATCGATCGGATCCGCGAGTAGAAATGCTGGGCGGCCACCATTTTCCATAAATCGCTGCAGGGAGTAGGCCATGACCGCTGCGTTAAAAGGCGTGCCATCGTGCAGGGTGACGTCGTCCCGCAAGGGAATCACATAGGTCAGCTGATCCTCGCTAATGCGGGGCAGTTCCGTGGCCAACTGCGGAACAATATCTGTGGTGCCGGGGGCGTAGCTGTAGAGCCGGTCTCCCATGTTGTACAGCAAAATACCCGGAAAGATTTCGTAGGCGTCGGCGGGGTCTAGGGTGCGGGCCGTTAGCGTTGTGCCCATGGCAATACGATCGCGATTGGGCGCTGCACTGGCGTCTGTTGCGCCGCTGTCGGCTGCGCCACTCTCGGACGATGGAGAACCGCCGCCACAGCTGACGATCAGCAGCAGCA
>JBCBOC010000759.1:0-2258 GCA_039821475.1 Cyanobacteria bacterium J06632_22
CCACCTTTTTGGAGCAGCGTCATAAAGGCGTAAAACGCGCCCTCTCGACGGCAACCGGTTTTGAGCTCATCCAGTTCAATCACGTCCGGCAAAATCGACCAGGGCACCACGTAGGCGGTGGCCACGCCAAAGCTCGCTAGGACGCAGAGTACATACATGGTCCCCAACTGGCCGGGCTGCAGGAAAAACAGACCCAGTTGCACAATAATCCACAGCCCCGATCCTAGAAAATACAGTCCTTTTTTACCGATCCGTTGGCTCAGTTGACTGCACACAAACATCATCAAAATGGCCGTACCCTGCACCAGTAGCGCCGCCAGGAAATAGTTGTCATCCCCCATCCAAAACTGAACGTAGTAGGGAATGATGGTGGCTGTAATTTGCAGCGCTAGCCAAGAAAATAGGTAAATCCCAACAACGTAGAGAAAGGGGACGTTACTAAAAACAATCTTAAGCTGCTGCCAAAAGGAGACTTCTTCGCCTTCCGCTTGTTCGTTGAGCGACCGGCCTTGGTAATGAGCTTGGCGTTGGGCATGGCCAAAGGTGCCCCAAGTACACCAAAAAACAGAGAGGGCAGCCATCACACCGCCCAGGGCACCTAAAATCTGATATTGCCGGGCCGGATCCACCACCTGCTGACTGACCACCAGCCCCAGGGCCAAAATTGACACCGCACCGACAAGGGAAAAAGCCAAGCGAAAGGAGGTGAGATCCGTCCGTTCGTCGTAGTCCTGGGTCAGCTCTGCGGTGAGGGTGCTGTAGGGCAGATTCGTGGTGGTAAAGAAAACTTGGAAGGCAACGGAGATAAAGACGTAATACCAGAAGCGGGCAAACTCGCTTTCAAAGCCCGGCACAATCCAGTTGAGGAAAAAGGTAATGCCAAAGGGAATAGCCGTTAGGGCCATCCAAGGGTAGCGACGACCCCAGCGGGTGCGGGTGCGGTCACTGAGCATGCCCACCAGCGGATCGTTGACGCCATCCCAGATTTTGCCAATCAGCAACACGGTGCCCGCCGTTACAGGGCTCAGCCCAGCAACGTTGGTCAGAAAAATGAGATAGGAAAAGGCCAACAAATTAGAGGTCAACCCCGCCCCCAGGTCGCCAGCGCCATAGGCGAGCTTGGTCGGTAGGGTCAACTGAGGCGGTGCAGGGTCGGCGTACCGGGCAGAACGGTTCATGCGATCGCAAGCTCGTAGGATAATGGCCAGAGCACTATAGTGCCTTAATTCCCGCCCCAACCCGCAGCAATGTATGGCAGTCAACACGCTGGCTAAGACAATTGCCCCCTGACAGGGCCTTTTCTATTGTCGGCTGCAGCGCCGAAAACGCGCAAAAAAGCAATCAACCCCATTCTCCGTTGCCCATGACCTCTGCCCCTCACCCCGCTCAACCGTCTGCCCCATCCTCCAGCGATATGCCCTCTCCTTCCCAGACCGATCCGGAAAAGGACCTATACGTCAGTTGGGATGACTATCACAGCAATATTGAACAGCTGGCGCTGGACATTTACCAGTCAGGCTGGCAGTTCAACCAAATTGTTTGCCTGGCCAAGGGGGGACTGCGCATTGGCGATATATTGTGCCGCCTCTACGATGCGCCCCTGGCGATTTTGTCCACGGCGTCCTACGGCGGCGAAAATAACCGAACACGGGGCTCGCTGACCTTCTCTAAGGATTTGAGCATGACCACCGCTAACCTCGGCAGCCACGTCCTGCTAGTAGATGATCTGGTGGATTCCGGCCAGAGTTTAGAGCGTAGTATTGCCTGGCTGCGGCACAAGTATGGCTTTTATATCGACGAAATTCGGACGGCGGTGCTCTGGTACAAGGCCTGCTCGGTGATCAAGCCCGATTACCACGTCACCTATCTCTCCCATAACCCTTGGATTCATCAACCCTTCGAGAAGTACGAAGACATGGACCTTGAGGCCCTAGCCGCAGCCCACCGTAGAGAATCGAAGTGATGGCTATGGTCACCCAGGGATCGTCTGAACCCGGGCAATGGCCCATCTTTTTTGTCCGTGGCTGATCCTTCAAAAATCCCGCCTGGGAAAAATAACTCCGCAGGCTCGCACGCCGTGACGGTGAAAACGGGGGCTCAAAGGGCTCGTTTACGTTTCGTAGACTGCGTACTGAAGTGAATGCGGAAGTATATACAACTTTGGTGTTCGATTTCTACAAATTGTGGACAAAAGTTTACTGGAACTGGGTATCCACAATGTACAATGCCATCGAATTTTGATTTTCCCGTTGCGCGAA
>JBCBOC010000378.1:0-4742 GCA_039821475.1 Cyanobacteria bacterium J06632_22
CAATCTGATCTGTCTAGAATCGGCGTTCGGGCCATGATTGGCGGGACCTTGGCCTGCTTTATGACCGCCTGTATTGCGGGGATTTTGCTGTAGTGACGCGTGGCTAATCGATCACTAACGTCCTATATTATGGAGTTGGTGAATGGCCTCGGTGCACTACAGCAAAATCCCCGCAATACAGGCGGTCATAAAGCAGGCCAAGGTCCCGCCAATCATGGCCCGAACGCCGATTCTAGACAGATCAGATTGGCGACTGGGAGCGATGCCGCCAATGCCACCAATTTGGATACCGATGGAGCCAATATTGGCAAAGCCGCAGAGGGCATAGGTGGCGATAATGACGGCCCGCTCTGATATGGCATTCTCCTGAACGAGAGACTGCAAATCGAGGTAGGCAATAAACTCATTAGTGATTGTCTTTTTACCCAGCAATACCGCGACCTCTGGGCAGTCAGCCCAAGGCACTCCCATCAGCCAAGCCACCGGAGCCAGTAAAAAAGAGAGCACCATTTCTAAAGAAAAATCAGGATAGCCCACCAGTCCCCCCAAAAAGCCCAACAGCGCGTTGAACGCCGCCAATAATGCCAAGAAGGAGAGAATCATTGCCCCCACATTGAGGGCCAGCTTTAGACCGTCAATGGTACCCGTCGTAATGGCATCAATGACGTTGACGCTGGTTCGCCCCACATCCAGCGTCACTTCGCCCTGGGTCGGCGATTCGTCTACCTCGGGCATCATAATTTTAGAAATGGCCAAGGCCGCTGGGGCCGACATCACCGACGCCGCGATCAAGTGCTCGGCTGGAACGCCAAAGGAAATGTAGGCGGCCAGAACGCCGCCAGCAATGGTAGCAAACCCCCCGGTCATCACCGCATGCAGCTCGGACATCGTCATGGAGTCAACGTAGGGCTTAATGAGCAGTGGCGCCTCTGTTTGGCCCACGAAAATATTGCCCGCTGCCGACAGGGTCTCTGAACCAGAGGTTTTCATGGTGTAAACCATGACCCGCGCCAGCAGACCCACCAGCCATTGCAAAATACCAAAGTGATACAGCAGCCCAATAAACGCCGAGAAAAAGACAATGGTGGGCAGCACCTTAAAAGCAATAAAGAAGTCTTCAAAGTTCTCGCCAAAGACAAAGGACGCCCCTGCATCGCTGTAGTTGAGGAAGTTGCTGACCAGCGTGCCCAGCCACTGAAAAATCACTAACCCGACCGGCGTGCGTAGAATAAATAGCGCCAGCAAAATTTGCAATGCCAGCCCCCACAGTACGGGCCGCCAGCGAATCGCCCGACGGTTGACCGAGATGAGGTAAGCCACGCCGACAAATACCCCTAACCCCAAAAGCGCAATCAGCCGTTCCATAGCCTTCTCCGAGATGTTAGGCCTATGGTCGGGGGTCGAAGGGATTCTCCCTGTGATGTTTATTACATTTTAAGCATTGCCCTTTAGCCTTCAGTACGGATGCAGATCCCTCGGTCCAACCCAGGAAAAGGCAGTAAGGTAAGATGAATTGCCCGCCACAATAGGCTATTCTGCATCCCCTCAACTGACCAGCCCATGAGCGACACCCTCAAACAAGAACTGACCAATATGATCGGCCCGGCCCAGTGGTTTTGGCTCAAGCCCCACGTTGCTCGCGATGCCATTGTGATTGTCAATCCACAGCTAGAGTTGGCAGAGGTGGGGGTTGCGATCGCAACTGATAATACCCAACGTGTTCAACGCTGGATTGGCGAACAGCTGATCACTAAACCCACCGTTGAGCAACTGCAGGAATGGGAACGGGACCAAGCCCAGCAACTGACCTCGCTGATCGTGCAGCCCTACGTGCTGGTGCAAGAAAAGGCCGCATAATTGCCCTGCCGTAATGACTGAAACCAAAGCTTTTCTTGACCGGCTCAATAACCTGGCGCTGGTTCGCTTTTTGCTGCTGTTTGCCAGTGGCTGGGCGGGCCTACAGCTGCTGCGCTACTTCGAAATCGTCGTGGTGGTGTTTGCATCGGCGGCGATTCTGGCCTTTTTGCTGGAGTACCCGGTGCGCTGGTGTCGGCGGTTTATGCCCCATAGCCTGGCGGTGACGCTGGTGTTTCTGCTAGGCCTAGTGGGGTTTGGCGGCGTGCTGGGGGGCATTGCGATCGCAGTGGTCACCCAGGGTCAAGGGCTCACGGCCAGCATCGGTGATTTTCTCAGTTCTCTAACGCCAACGCTCGCCCAACTGGAAGACACGCTCCAGCAAATCAACCTGCAGGTTGATCTGCAACCCCTAGGGGATCAGCTGCGCGACCAGACCGTTGGACTATTGGGAGCCGGGTTCGGCATTCTGCAGGCCCTGCTCGAAAACTTCATTACCGGCATTCTGATTGCCGTTGTGACCTACTTTATGCTGCTGGACGGGGCTCGTCTGTGGCACCTTGCCCTCAAGGCGTTGCCCACCCACCGTCGTCGTCGTATCACCGTCACGGTCCAAAAAAATCTCCTCGGCTTCTTTTGGGGGCGGCTGCTACTCTCTATTTTTTTTGGCGTCTCCACCTTCGTGGTGTTCTTACTCTTAAAGGTCCCCTACGCCCTGACCCTCGCCGTTATTGCTGGACTGTTTGACCTCATCCCTGGCATCGGAGCGACTATCGGCATCAGTCTAGTCGGTTTACTGCTGTTGTCTCAAAGTGTCTGGCTGACGATCCAGTCTTTCATTATCTGCATTCTGCTTCAGCAGGTCGAAGAGAATGTGCTGCTGCCCCGCATTATGCAAGACTCGCTGAATATTAACCCTGTTGTGATGTTCTTTGCGCTGATTGTGGGTGCCCGAGTAGCAGGTGTTCTAGGGGTGTTTCTCGCCATCCCCATCGCCGGCATCATCATTAGTCTGCTGGAAATTGACGAAATGAAAGGCCACCCCATGGTAAAGGAATAATGCGTTAACAACCTGGCCTATCAGATACGCTGCCATACCCTGTGGGTGCCCCCATACGTCAGTGCTTGATCTGAACAGGCAGTTCTATGAAAAATTCTGTTCCCTGCCCCGGTTCAGAATTGAAGTAGAGCTTTCCTTGATGCATTTGAACCACGACTTGATGACTAACAGACAGCCCTAAGCCAACGCCACTGCCGACGGGTTTAGTGGTAAAAAACGGATCAAATACCCGTGATTCGATGTCACTAGCAATGCCCGGGCCATTATCGATGATCGAAATTGGCACCGTCTCTTCATTCAGCATTTGTGTCCGAATCACAATTTCCTTAGACGCGGCGTCAGCTTTTTCTACTGCATCAAGTGCATTACTCAAAAGATGCATGAAGGTTTGATTCAGATGCCGCGGGTAGCATTCAATCGGGGACAACTCTCCATAGTCACAGGAGAGTGAGATGGAAGACGGATTATCAGGTGCAGTCACCCGATGCTTCAACAGCATCAAGACAGTATCAAGGTCATTATGCAGATCCGTTGACTTGAGTTCTGCCTCATCTAATCGAGAGAAGCTACGCAGCGAGAGTACGATATCTTTGATGCGGCCAGCGCCTTTTGTGGTGGAATTCAAGAGGTTGTTGACGTCCTCTGTCAAAAACTCCATATCTACACACGCGACCAAATCCTCAAGCGTTGCAGGCGTGTCAGGATATTGCGCCTGATACGCTTGAATCAACGTCACCATATCTTCGGTATATGCCCTAAGGTGCTTGATATTACCCGAGATAAAGTTAATGGGATTGTTGATCTCATGGGCGATCCCAGCCACAAGTTGGCCGAGGGCAGACATCCTTTCCGTTTGGATGAGCCGAGCCTGAGTATTGCGCAGTTCAACTAGGGTGGCTTGAGTACGCTGGGTTTCCACCTCAGCGCGTTGGGCCGCTTCGCAACTTTGCTGATACAGATCCCGTTGCTGGGCCTCGATCACTGCCTGCTCAATGTCACTTTCAGTTTGGCATTGGGCCACAATGGCATCTAACCCCTCTAAAAGATGACCTGAGGCCAACGTCGTAATGGTTTGAAGGCACGGATGACCTGGCCGTAATGCCGCATCTGGAAGACATAACAGCGAACGGATGGCCGCCAGATAGTGCTTGACCTGCTGATCAACCTGAAGCGGAGCCTCAAAGTACATTTCCTTGACCATCACCGAAGGATTGCCTGGAAGGTTGAGGTCAGCATCCCCATAAATCAGTCCGTGATGCGCCTTTTCCATCGTCAGGCTCACCTCCGCCAACGCGTTCCGCAAACGGATACGCTCCGATGTGTCTTGGGTATTGGCCAGCATCAGAGACAGCATGGATGCCCGTTGGGATAGCATCCGCTGTCGGCCACTGATATTGACAATAGCTGCATTGATAGCCTGGGTTTTAAGCTGTAGCTCCATAAGCCAAACGGCGATATTTGCAAGTCGCATCTTGTATAAACTTCTGTCACTGTGCCTGAGCCGCCGAGTCGGGCTGTCCCTTCAGCACAGGGCGCCCCGTGACTCACAACCCGGCTCAAGCTTTCGCCGGTACGATCTGCCACAACCGTTTGTAGGCGATTAAAGACATTTGACGATTTCACTACCGCTCTATTTCACGGTCATCGCCAACCCTAATGCTTGATGTTGACAGACCACTCGGTCATAGGTGTAGCCGTCGCCACAAAGGCCCTTTTTGGGGTTTGTGCGCGACAGCGGCCACTTGGCGACCCTACTCAGTACTTTGAGCACCAGAGATGTCCTAAGCGCTTGGCCCAACACGGTGCGCTGGGTTAACCCTGGAAGAAA
>JBCBOC010000481.1:0-3946 GCA_039821475.1 Cyanobacteria bacterium J06632_22
ATCGATTTCTAATGTCGATATCATTACAGCGCTCGTGATAAATGCCCGTACGCGAGCACTGTAATGAACACACTGTTGATAAATCAACGGGAACGGCGTGATTCGCAGGCTTTGTTCTCTCGAAGAGTACGCACGACCTACTGCTTTAGATGAGTGTGAGTTTCCCCAATCTCTGGACTACGGGACTGATGCGATTCGAACGCATGACCTACCGCTTAGGAGGCGGTTGCTCTATCCAGCTGAGCTACAGCCCCAGTTTGACATCTAGCACTATAAACGCTGCGGTCCTCATTCCGAGACCGTAATGGGCCAGATTACGGACGGCTTTAAGATTTGCACCCTCAGGATCTGCGCCAGGTCGTCTCCCACGGGCCGCCCCCCACTTCTAGACCAGCCAAATCACTTTGAGCTTCGACCATCAGCTGGTCACGCTCATACAGTTGCAGCGTCAGATGACCGTGGGTGGTGTCACGGCAGAGGAACTGAAGGCCATCGCGGGTAGGGACGCGGACGAGATTACCAGGGTCGCCAGTGGTGCCGGATAAAACAATCCGGTGAAGGCCTCGATGGGCAGTGAGCTGCCAGCTCCCCCAAGGGGCAATCTCCCAAGTGAAAGGGCCATGGGTTGAAGCAAAGGGATAGATGAGGTCGCACCAATGCACCACAATCAGCCCCACCGCTTCTGACCGTCCTAACACCTCCCTCAGCCCCCCTGCCGAAGTCACGGTTAAATCAGGCTGCCCCTCAAAGGCATTGCACTGCAGCCAAAACCACTTTGTCGGAAATGCCCCACCCCAGTTTTTCTCAGCATAGGCTGGCGCATTTTCAAAGGTGTAGCGCTGCCCCTGCCACTCAACCCATCCCTTCGCCAAACCGTGAGCCATGAGCACCTGCCACCCCGGTTCCGTAAAGGGCATGTAGGACAGCCAGCCAGCCGTCGCCAACTGCGACTCGCCCAAATTACCCCAGCCGTAAACAGGCGTCGTCTCGTACTGCCAGCGGACCCACTGACCAGAAACTGGATCCTTGAGTTGGCCCTGGTTGAGGGTGGCGGTGGCTTGATAGCCTTCGGCGTTGGAGGGAAAGGGGGAAGGGGGAAGGGGGAAGGGGAGCGCGTTGGACGGGGAGCGCCAGTGCTGGAGGGAGAGGTGGTCGTAGGCAGCCCGAAAGCCCGTTACATCGGGGAGCGTGCGACAGAAATATTGCTCGTCTGGCCCGAGAATTTGGGCGGCACCGCCGCTTTGGGGCTGCCCGCCTGCCGGGTCGTCGATGGAGTACATAAAGGCAAAGGACTGCCCCTCAGAGGGCAACGTCACCCGAAAGTACCAGCCCTCAAAAAATCGTCTGTCTGAACCATCCCAGTGATAGCCGCTGTGGGGGGTTTGCAGGTTTAAAGCAGAAATCCCCTTTCCGACTGCCGACTGCCGACTGCCGACTGCCATACCGGGGAGCCCCTCTCGATCCATGCCGTTAACCCTCTACCCAGCGGGGTACATAGGTCCAGCCCTTTTTCAAGGCCTTGCGCCGGGGGGCGTGGCCAGGCTGCTTCTCCTCCACCAATGCCCAGAAACGCTTGGAATGGTTCATGTGAATGGTGTGACACAGCTCGTGGACCAGCACATATTCCACGAGGTCCGGCGGCAAAAACAACAGCTTATAGTTGAGGCTAATATCTTTCCGGCTAGAACAGCTGGCCCAGCGGGTTTTCTGCCCCCGCACCGAAGCCTGCTTGAAGGGTAAATCAATCTCAAAGCTCAACTGTCGCAACCAGGGCACCAAGTCTCGCTTAGCCCGATGACTCAGCCACTGTCGGAGTACCGCCTGACACACCGGAATGCTGTCTACGTTGCCACGAACTTTGAGCGTCTTGCCCGGCACCGGCAGGCAAATCGCGCCCGGTTCAGCCGTCTTTTCGTACACCACTTGCCAGGCTTCACCGTGGGCACGCAGCTCAATTTGGGCAGGCTTTTCGTCCTGCCAGTTATCAACCGTCGTCGCGCTTAAAAGCTTTTCTCGGGTTTGCACAATCCAGTCCCGCCGCTGTTCGATTAGCGCGGGGAGTTGGCTCCGATCAAAGTGGGGCGGGACCACCACCTCCACCTCACCCGCCACAGAAATTTTGATAGATACGCGCTTAGCACGCCGACTCTCGCGCACCTGATACTCAGGCAGCTGAGAAACGGCGGAAGACGAAAACAGCTCTAGCTGGTGCATTACCGATGAGAACAGCACAGATGCAATCCATGACAGTATAGCGGCCCTCTAACCCATGGCCCTTTGCCAGAAAGGAGATGGCAACCTATCGTAGTAATCATAAGAAATACGCTGCTGACAAAAAATTAAAAGGATCGTGCCCATGACTACGTTTCGCCCCTGGAAAGTCAGTCTGAGTCTACTGCTGCTAACGGCCCTGGCTGCCTGTAATGGTAGTCAGACCTCGGAAGAGGCCGACGGTGCCGATCAAGATCGTACCGTCACGATTCTGGGCGTGATTGTGGGCGAACAGCAGGCAAAGCTAGAGCAGGCACTAGCCCCCTTTGAGGAAGAAACGGGCATTGACGTGATTTATGAAGGCACCGATGCCTTTGCCACCCTACTGCCCGTCCGGGTCGAGTCGGGGGATGCACCGGACATTGCGATGTTTCCTCAGCCGGGTCTAATGGCTGATTTTGCGACAGCAGGCGACCTGGTACCCATTACCGAGTTTATGGATGAGGCCACACTGGCAGCGGCCTACCCCAGCACCTGGTTAGCCCTGGGCACCTTTGACGGCAGCACCTATGGCGTATGGTATCGAGCCTCGGTCAAAAGTCTGGTGTGGTATAGCCCCGCCGCCTTTGAAGCCCAGGGCTACAGCATCCCTACCAGTTGGGACGAGCTGATCGCCCTGAGCGACCAAATCGTCGCCGATGGGGGCACGCCTTGGTGCCTGGGATTGGAAAGCGGTGATGCCACAGGCTGGCCGGGCACCGATTGGGTCGAAGACATTATGCTACGCACCGCCGGTCCAGACACCTACGACCAGTGGATTAGCAACGAGATTCCCTTCAATGACGCTGCGGTTAAAACTGCCTTTGACGAATTTGGCACGATTGCCCTTAACCCTGACTACGTGGTGGGCGGTACGGTGGGTGCCATCAGTACCCCCTTCGGCGACTCTCCCCAGGGGCTATTTGGTGAAGAGCCCAGCTGTTACTTACACCGGCAGGCCAACTTTATCGCGAGCTTCTTCCCCGAAAATGCCGTTCTAGGCGAAGACATCGACATCTTTCTGCTTCCTGGCATCGACGCAGCCTACGGGACTCCCGTCCTAGTGGCTGGCGATGTGTTTGGGATGTTCAACGACACCCCAGAAGCTCGAGAACTGATGGCGTATTTGGCCTCACCCACGCCCCACGAAATCTGGGCTGGCCTTGGCGGTTTTCTCTCGCCTCACCAGGAGGTTAGCCTAGCGGTCTATCCTGACCCGGTCACCCAAAAACAGGCTGAGTTCCTCACCCAGGCTGAAACGATTCGCTTTGACGGCTCGGATATGATGCCAGGGGTCGTGGGGACCGGCACGTTCTGGTCTGGGATCGTGGATTACGTTGCCGGAACCCCGACAGACAAGGTGCTCGAAGATATCCAGAAAAGCTGGCCGGAATAGCGAAGAATCCATAGGTCGGAATTCTGAAGTCGGAACAACGCAAATTGCAAAGACTACATATTCCGGCCAAGTGACCTGCGGTTTCCGCTGATGTCGAATCACGGTGCCAGTGTCTAGCATGTATCAGTACCATTACTGAATCTAGGCGAGCTGTGTCACTGTCACTGAAGCGTTCTTACCGTCAAACCGCTCTGGCTAGCCTGGGCAGTTTGATGCTGCTGTTCGGTGCGATCGCACCTACAGCCTTGGCCCAGTCCCCCCAGCGCGACCCGATTCTAGGGATGGAGCAGCGCCTCGAAG
>JBCBOC010000211.1:0-6451 GCA_039821475.1 Cyanobacteria bacterium J06632_22
CGCCAATCAGGTTAAAGGTGAGATGGCCAAGGCAGCCAATTACCTTATGCTGCGAAGTTTCGACAGTGGCCGTCTGGAGTTCAAACGCTTGAGGGATGATGGAGCTAATAACACTGGGCGCAAAGGCTAGACCGCTGTAACGATTCCAGCGCTTCCGCAGGCTGTGGAACAGCGCATCGCGAGTCGGCATCGGTGAGTCGTAACTTCCCTGACGGAACACCGCTGGCGTTAGAAACTGAAACTGGATCTTTCTCTCAGTTTCTGACGCACCTTCGTAAAGTTGTTGATAGGTCTGTTGGCTGGCCCAGTCAAACGGCTGCTGAGAATTGGCAAACAGATTGGTAATGTGCAGTCTTGCTGGCCCAAGGAACCAGTTTTTGCGCGTTAGCTGTCTTTCCCAGGCATAGCTGAGATCCTCAAATAGGGCATCATCCAGCAAAGAAATACGCCACCAGCAATGCACACCTGCAGGAATGTCTGCCTTATGCTGATATTGCATAACATGCTGTTCCGAGGGGCCTCGAGGCAGAAAAAACTTGAGCTTTCGTGACGTTAAGCGATCGTTTTTAGGATCGGGCACCTGCAACGGACTCAGATTTACAGCCCGGTTTTGACTATCCGCCTGCAAAATCCGTCCCAACTCCGGATCCACCGCGCTCACCAGCGCCAGAAAGAGCTTTTGAAGATGCTGACTCTCAAGATACTGCTTGGGGATAACCGCCTCGGGCACCAAGTTGATAACGATACTCTGTGGCATTCAATTGACTCGGAGAGCGATTGCAGGGTGATGACGCCGGTGGTGATGTCGGTGATGACGCCCATGGCAGGATGATTACTTGAAGATATACAGTTTTTGCCATTTATCCCTCAAAACACCCTACAACAATCTTTTCAAGGTTGTAGAAACTCTGCTGTTTTTTTCATGTTTGCCCCCAAACACCCGTCTTTTTATACCCCATAGTGACGTCGGGCACGGAGACCACGATGCCTGCGAAGGCCTACGCCGCTCAAGACTCAGTACACTCAGCCCCTCGGTTTAGGATGCTGGGTTGGGGACTGGATACTGGGGCTAGATGTTTCAATGAGAGGATTCTATTTCCCCTGGAGAGACCGGTCATAATGAGACGGGCCAGACCCCTAACGGAGGCCTGGCCCTAACTGTAGCGACTATTGCAATAGATAAGTTAGACTTGATTTTAAGGTAGAGGCTATCTCAGGATTCGGGTAACTCTGATGTCGTATTCGATAGCGTTAGGAAATTCGGAACCGGCTTGGGTTAATGCCGTATCGTATGCAGTAGAGTGGGCGTCAGCGCTGATTTCGTAGCGGGTTTCCATTACTCGGCAAGCAGTATAGTTGTCTTTCTCGCACTCTTTCATGTCGACAAAGACTTCATAAGTGTGCATGATAGTTTCTCCTTATCCACAGGAACGCAACGGCTGCGGATGTGCTTAGTATGAGGGGATCGCCTGAGGGGGAGAGTCGATTCAAGGCATTTAATTTACGATTTTTCTTATTAATACATAATTTTATTTCTCTTTTTTAAGTTAATTTAATTTTTTCTTAACGTACGGAATGGCTTAGTGCTAGACAATCTGGCGGGAGTCAAGCTGTCAGTCGGCATTTCAGTCTAGGCGGCATTTCAGTCTAGGCGCCCCTGGGCTGGTGTTAATAGGCTTCGCCAAATAACGAAAAAGCCGCCCAATAGTAAGGATGAGGGTAGCGCTCGCGCGTGGCTAACATCGCCTGCTGCAGGGCTACGGCGCGATTGGGTTGTTGTTGTAACCGACGATAAAACTCCGTCATCAGTAATGCGGTGGCATCGTCGGGTACCGACCACAGAGAAACAACAACACTGTCTACGCCAGCGGTCAGAAACGAACGAGAGAGCCCCACAACACCGTCGCCCGTAATTTTCCCTCGGCCTGTGTCACAGGCGCTCAGCACCACTAGGCGAGCAGCCAAAGGCAAGTCAAAAATCTCATTGGCAGTGAGAAATCCAGGATCGCTCTCTGTCGGGGTCAAGGCCAGGGCACCCGGAACATCGGTGCCGAAGTCATCTAAGAGGCCATGGGTCGCAAAGTGGGCAATGGTCGCCGTTTGAATTTGCTCAACAACAGCGGCTTTAGTGGCCGCCAGCCCAATTAGAGGGTCGGCATTGAGTAATGGGGCAATCTCTAGGGCTTCTTGTTGTGCGCCTGTGAGGGGAGACAGCGGCATGCCGGTATTGGGGTCGTTGGGCATGATCGGGTTGCCCACCACAAGGGCTGTTTCGGCACCTGTTCCTAGGCGTTCAGTCCCGGCACTGCCGCTGAGCAGGCTTAGGGCCGGGGCAAACCGAATCGGATGTTGTTCAATGAGATCGGTGCCCGTCTCGTTCTGGAGCGCTGGAAAGGGAACCAGGAACAGCTCCGCCTGAGGCACAATGGCCAAGGGCACGCCGGGCGGGAGTAGTTCGGCAATGGGCGCAATGAGCCATTGATAGAGCTGTTGCTGGGCCTGTTGCTGGGCCTGAGACGGGGGTGCTGTACCAAAGTTAGCGGCAAACCCACGGCCGCGAACACCCAGGGTTAAACGACTGTCAGTGATTTGCTGGGAGAGATCGCTGGCGGATAGTGCACGGCGACGAAAGTGAATCTGCCCCTCGGGGGTGACCACCCAAATATAAAGCTGATCGGGTAGTAGGGCATATTCTATCAAGGCTGTATTTTGGGCGTGAGCAATGGCTTGGATTTGCTCAAAACTAGGAGACTGGAGCTGCGCAGGCGGTAGCGTTTTTCCCTGGAGGGAAAGGCGATGGGCCCGGAGTTCAGCAAAGGCACGGGCGCGGCCGCGCTCAGAAATCTCTAGGGCACGGGCGGGGTTGTTCTGCGCAATCAGTGCCTGCTGAAGTAACTGGTAAGTGCGAGATTGGGTTTCGGCAATGGAGATTTTGTTTGTGTCCGTTAGACCGGGTCGGAGACTTTCCCATAGAGCAACGGTCGCCTGTAGGGTCGTGACAGCCTCTGAAAGCTGGTTGCGAGAGAGATACAGCTCACCCAAGGCATTCAGGGTGTGCCCCTCAGCCGCAGGATTTTGGAGTGTCTGCCAATGCTGTTGAGCCTGCTGATAGTAGGTAAGAGCACTGTCAAAATCACGTTCTACCTGGGCCAGATCACCCAGATTATGTAGGCTACGGGCAAGGCTGGGGTGGGTATGCTCCTGTTGACTGAGGTCAAAGGCTTGGTTGAGATAAAGGCGGGCCTTATCCATGTTGCCAGCTTGTAAATACGCCTCGCCAACGCGGTTAAGGGCCAGGGTTTCGGCTTCGGTATCGTTGAGGTAACGGGCATGGGCTAGGCTCCGCTTGGCATAGCGAAGGGCCGGGCGAGTATTGCCCAGGCGGGTGTAGGCCAGGGCTAGCGCGCTAAGAACCGGACCCGTTTGGGGCTGGGGGCGGTCTCGCGGGGTGAGCTGTTGTTGCATCGCCAAGGCCCGTTCTAACAGAACGACAGCCTTATCGGTTTGGCCAATACGGATATGGATAATGCCCAGGTTGGTGAGGGTTTCACTTTCTCCCTGGCGGTCACCAGCGGCTTGGCGAAGGGTGGCCGCCTGCTCGTAGACCTGGAGGGAATTGGCATACTGGCCGAGGTCGTCGTAGCGCTGGCCAATGGTATCTAACGTGTCGCTGGCACGGAGCTGGTCACCATTGCGCTGATAGACAGTCAGGGCAGATTTTAGGGTTGCGATCGCACCTTGCAAATCGCCGTTCTGTCGCTGCTGTTCGGCCTGCTGCCTCAGCTCGGCGGCATCATCGCTGAACAGGCAAACGGTAGCGGGAAAGACAGGGCAGGCTTTGCTGCTGAGGGGATTGGCACGCAGGTCTAGGCGGTTGAGTTGGGGCAGCTCAGACAAGTCCGCCACGGTTTGCAAGCGGTTGCTGTTAAGGCTCAGCTCCACCAGGCGGGTCTGGTCCGCCAGGGGCAATATATTGACCAGGCGGTTGTGGCCCAGGCCCAGGTGCGTCAAGGTACCCTGCAGCACCGGCAGGTCCCCGAGCTGATTATGGGACAGGTAAAGCTGGGTTAAGTTGGGCAGGGCAGCCAGGGCAGCGCCGCTACGGATACGGTTGTTGTTGGCGTAGAGAATAGAAAGGTTTTGTAGGCCACGCACAGGACTCAGATCCTGGATATGGTTATTGTCGAGATAGAGGGTGTGCAGGGCCGTGAGCTGGGCCACGGGGCCTAGGTCCGTAATTTGATTATGCGAGAGGTAAAGGGCCTCTAGCTGCGACAGCTGTACTAAAGGAGAGAGATCGGTAAGGTGATTTTGGTCGAGGTACAGGGTGGTGACCTGGGGGAAATAGGTCAGTGGCGTTAGGGTCGTAATCTGGCGGTTTTGCAGGTCTAACGCCGTTTGATCAGCGAGGTCAGCGGCAGCGGTCGCACAGTCGGTGGTGTTTGCGATCTCAAGTAGCTGCTCAAGGGTGTGTCGCTCGTCTGCAGGTCGCTGCTGGCGTTGTTGGCATAGGGCAATAAAGTCGGGCGCAATAAAGTCGGTGCGACCCAGAGCAATCGCACTGTCGGCGATCGCACTATCGGCGAGCAATGGCCCCATGAGGGACAGCAGGAACACAGTCATGGTCGACATGGGCCGGTTTGGCCATCGGGTAGTTGGGCGTCGCACAGGTTGACATTGGCCAGGCGGGCCCCGGTCAGGTCGGCCCCCGTGAGCAGCGCATCGGAGAGGTCTGCCCCAGTCAAATCAGCGTTGGACAGGTCAGCATTTTCTAAGTTTGCCCCGACCAGGTCGGCATTCTGTAGATTGCTGCCGGACAGGTCGGCATTGTAAAGATAGGCCCCGATCAGATCAGCCCCGCTGAAATCTAGCTCAGAAAGATTGCAGCCCACGCAGGTCTGTCGAGTCTGGAGCTGTCGACGGTTAAGGGTTTGCGACAGGGCAGCCAGTTGGGCATATTCCACGGGATTGTTGTCAATGGTAAGCGTAATCAGATTTTCTAAGGCATCGAGGGGAGAAAGGTCGGTAATTTGATTGTTGTTGAGACGTAGGGTTGTCAGTACATTGAGGGGCGTCAGCGGCGCCAGGTCAGTGAGCTGATTTTGTCCTAAGGATAGGTGGCTAAGGCGAGGTAGTCCCGCGAGGGGCGTCGGGTCGGTAATTTGGTTTCCGGAAAGGCCAAGGGTCGTGAGTTGAGTGAGCGGGGCTAGTGGCCGTAGGTCTTGAAGTTGGTTATGACTTAAATCCAGCTCTCGCAGGTTGGTTAACGCCGACAGAGGCGTCAGATCGGTGATGCTGTTGTGGTTGAGGTACAGGTCTCTCAGCTGAGTGAGGGACTCAAGTGGGGTCAGATCGCGAATAGCGTTGTTGCCCAAGGCCAAGACGCGAAGCTGGGGCAGGGCACGTAAGGGCGTGAGATCGGTAATGGCATTGTGGTCTAAATAGAGCGCCGTGAGCTGGGGAAAAGCGGCCAGTAAGTCAAGGTCGCTAAGGCTAGGGTCGCTTAAGGTCAGGCTGGTACGGGCAGAGAGATCGCCATAGGCGGTGGCACAGTCTGTTGTCTGGGCGGCTTCAAGCAAACTCTCTAGCGTCTGCCGAGCTGCGTCGCTGAGCTGGCTCGGGGCGTTGCAGGCTAGCAAGAAGCTAGCCGCTGAAGGCGCTGCGGAATCCGCTAGGAGCCAGCCGCAGCAGGTACCCCACAGCACAGTGGTGGCAAGCATTATTTTGAGCATGGCCCTCCGGGCGGGCGTTACCGGGGTCGAAAATCTCACCCACGTAATGGCACGGCTTGATTCTGGCAAAGACCGGGCCCCATTGACAAAATCTTTGCAAATGCTTCAACCCCGTAGCCGGCGAATCCGCATAGAACCCACAAATTATGTCGCGATCCGGATTTAGGCTTTGGGCACTGTTGATCTGTATATGCTGCGTCCCCCGGAGATTACGTACCTGAGATGACACGCCATCGGAAGAGAGACGTTTAGCCTTCACCAGAGGCTAAGCCTTCACCACCCATGGTGAGGCGCACCGACGCAGCTCTGACGCAGCCCTAACGGAGCATGCCAAATTGGCTGTCGCTGACCCCTATGGCAGCGGAGGGGTTGGTGGACCCATTCGACTGCGTCGAGGGGCTCCAGAATAAAAGCTTGCAGCACCAGGCACTGTCCCTAGCAACTCGACGAGCGCAATATGGCTTTTTCCTTGTTTTCTGATCGCTTGTGCCGCCGGGCTGTAATGCCTGCGGCGGTGCTGGTGGCGATGGCGACCGCGCGACCGGTAGGCGCAACACCGCCGGAACAGGCGAGGGTTGACAATATTTTAGGCAATAGCAGCGAGCTGCTGATTCGCCGCAGCAGCGCCCGTGCATTGTTGGGCGGTGCCGTAATCAGCGCATCCCTGATCTGCTGCAGCACTGACCCCACCTGGATGGATTCTCGTCGCCCGCTGCGGC
>JBCBOC010000523.1:0-3637 GCA_039821475.1 Cyanobacteria bacterium J06632_22
TAACCGTGGCGTCTAGTTTAAGAGCAACCTTAGAACCGATTGCCAACTGGTTTGGTCAGTTGGGCATTCCTGAACCCATTACCCATTGGGGTCACCCGGCGATGATGGGCATTGTCATTTTTGCGATGGGCAGCATGGCTGCGATCGCAGGGTGGAAAGTTCGCACCGCAGAGGGGCCAGACGTCACCATGGGCTCCATGCCAGTGGGTAAGTTCCACAAGAAAGTTGCCCTATGGATGACCACCTTTATTGCCATGGGCTATAGCGGCGGCCTGCTATCGCTGGTGATGCAGGGTGAACCGATTCTGGAAAGCCCCCATTTCTGGACAGGCAGCGCCGTACTCGGACTATTGGGCCTGAATGGCGCAATTTCCATGAGCAAGTTTGGCGGTGGCCAACCGGCCCTCAGAAGCGTTCACGCTTATCTGGGCACAGCGGCTGTAGCGCTAATGGTGGTCCATGCAGCATTGGGTTTGAAGCTGGGACTGTCTATTTAGAGTGATGCGGTCTAGCAAGGCGGTCAGACTCGATCGGCCCTGTCCGTCACAGGCGACATCATCGTTTCACCCTGTCTCTGCCTGCCACCCCGTTTGAGGAATGAAGCGCTTCGCCAATCGGTGGGGCGCTTTGTGTTTTAGCCCACAGTTACTGCAACCCTATTTATGGGTTAGATAGCCATTGGGTGACATCGGTATTGGGTATGGCAGATTGGGGACCACTGATCATAGCGGTGGGATATATTCTCGGACTCGCTTCGACGGGACTTCTTGCACCATGGGGGAGTCCACTGCCGCTTGCCAGCTATGGTGTACTGCTGTTAGGCATTGTGGGAAGCTTTGTCGGGCCAAAGTTCTGGCGCTTAGGACCGACACGAAAGCAATGGCTGGCCGCAGGCTTCATCGCCCTGGTGGGTGCAGCTTACTGTGTATGGCGAACGCCGGTTCCTGCCGGTGACGACGTTAGTCAGTTTGCGGTCTCATTTAAGGAAAACAGCTTTTACAGCGTCTATGGAGAGCTCGAGTCGTCGCCTCAAATTACCCGCAGCGGCAAAGGTCGCTTTTGGCTCCGCTCCGCATCGGCCCAAAATCGAGATCAACGGGCTGACGACAAGCGACGGGTAGCGGTCAGCGGCAAGCTTTACGTCACAGCACCACTCGACCAAGTGGACGGACTTTACCCTGGTCAAGCCGTCAAAGCCACTGGCAAACTGTACGAACCCAGTGGAGCGGAAGCGCCCGGCGAATTTGATTTTCGCGCTTATTTAGCCAGTAAAGGTACCTTTGCCGGACTCAGCGCTAAATACGTCGACATTCAACCCAGTGCAGCCCCTCCCGAACGCGGTATGTGGCAACTGCGGCAGCGCATTGTGGATGCCCATCGCCGTTGGCTCGGTGAGCCGAAAGGGCCCGTGGTCAGTGCCATGACCCTAGGGCGGCGAGCCGTAAACCTGCCCTACGAAATTCAAGATGCCTTCATTGAAGCGGGGTTAGCCCATACACTGGCGGCGTCAGGATTCCATGTTTCACTGGTGCTAGGTCTGGTGCTGGCCTTGCTAAAGTCACGACTACCCAGAACTCAGGCTATTGGCGGTGCGATCGCACTGCTCATTTACGTCGGCCTTACCGGCTTGCAGCCCAGCGTGATGCGGGCGGCAGTAATGGGTTTTGGTGCACTCATCGGTCTGGCTCTCCAGCGACAAGTTAAGCCGCTGGGCTGTCTGATGGTAGCCGTGGTGCTGTTGCTGATTTGGAATCCGCGCTGGATTTGGGACATTGGCTTTCAGCTCAGCGTGATGGCAACGTTGGGGTTAATGGTGACGACAACACCGCTGACCCAACGGCTGGACTGGCTACCGACCACGATTGCTACGCTGGTCGCGGTGCCGCTAGCGGCTTACTTTTGGACCGTACCGTTGCAGCTACATCATTTTGGCGTGCTGCCGTCCTACAGCATTGTGCTAAACATTGTGGCAACGCCCCTGGTGATTGTGGTGAGCCTGGGTGGGTTTGTCAGTGCCATGGTGGCGCTGGTGTTGCCCATTGGCGGCAGTGCGATCGCATGGCTACTGGCCATCCCAATCCAAATCCTGATGTGGCTGGTCAATAGCTTCAACCAACTTCCTGGCAACCAACTGCAGGTGGGCAACATCCCGGCCTGGACAGTGGTGTTGAGCTATACGGTTTACGGCATCATCAGTCTGTGGCTAGCGACTCGAAAGAACGCCTCAACGGTGTAAAACCAACCCAGCCTTGTGTAGAATGGCCTAACGGCAAAAACTAAATACCAACTTGGTAAACCCGTGGCCCCTGGAGAGGTGGCAGAGTGGTTGATTGCGGCAGTCTCGAAAACTGTTTTAGGGTAAAACCTAACGGGGGTTCGAATCCCCCCCTCTCCGTTGCATAGCAAGGCTTACAGCAACTTCGAATAATTCGGAAGACCTTCCTCAGCGCAGCTTTTTTGCGTTGAAAACGGGTGATTAATGCCTCTTTTTGGGGCCATCCTGGGGCACGTTTGAGTAATCACGAAACCCCGTTTGGACCCTTGTATCTTTTCAAAAGCAAGGAGCCGACACCGCAGAACTCCTCCGCAACTACCCCAGCCTGATCACGGCCGACCTTGATGCCGCCTGGTCCTACTACCAAGACCACCGCCAAGAAATTGACCAGGCCATCAACAACGAACACATGGACGAACAAGAGCCCAATAGCCAAATCCTGACAGACCTATAAACCGCCACTCAACCAGCCCAAGCCGGTCAAACCTTCCCCATTGCTGAATATGGGATGGCATCGACCCAGAAAAGACGTCCTACCCCTTAAACCCGCAAGACATCTGAGGCGACTATTTTCAACGCTGGAAACGTCACAGACACAATCAGCTGCGAGTCCTCAAACACTACGGGCTGATACTGACCGTCTACTAAGGTCAGCACAGTTACCTGTCGCGCTGTTGGGTCCACAATCCAATACTCAGGGATGCCGCACTGCTCATACTGTTGGCGTTTATCCTCATAGTCCCGGCGATAGTTGGCATCGCCTTGGCTACTGTAAGGGCTAACCACCTCAACTACCATCAAAGGTGGAGCCATCGACAACCGAATCGCCATCTGGTTAATCGCAGCCATCTCCTCAATATGCCCCTCATCCAGCACCGTCAGATCAGGCTGTCGATTACTGGGCATACCCGATAGTGCAGGCACCTCTACCTCTAGCTTCTGCACCTTAAGCCGTCTGATGTCGATAAATTTGGACAACGCCAACAGCAGTGAAAACGCGCGATACGCATTTTCCTCAGTTTCTGGGGGCACCTCGATTAGCTCTCCATTAATCCACTCGTAGCACTTATCCGTGCCATCATCGTGAGCCAAATACTCATCAAAGGTTATGGGCTTCGCTTTAGCTTGAGTCATAGCCAATTCCCACACGGCTAGTCCGATAACTCTAGCTTACCAACCCCAATCAACCCCACTCACCGCAGAAAACGACAGTGCTCCAATGGTTATAAGATCGCACCCCCGATTCCGCCACCAAAAATGTCCATGCTAGTCTGAGGACGTTCTCAGGCGTTGCAGGATCAGGCTATGAATCTGTAAGGCACAGGGACATCTCCAAACTTGAGGTAGTGGATGAGTAAGCGA
>JBCBOC010000362.1:0-4862 GCA_039821475.1 Cyanobacteria bacterium J06632_22
CTCATCTTTGAGGGCTGTGACCTCAGCAATCATCGCACCATCGCTGCTGTGCTGCTCCGCTGTTTGCTGGGCAACAAACTGAGAAACCGACACTAGACCGCGCAGCAGCTGAATCTGATCCGCTGGAAGTGCATCGGTACGGGCCAGTTGGTTGACCTCTTTGTACAGCGACTCGATGTCATCGACCAGTGCGTCCTTGAGCGAATCTGAGTTATTCATAGGTCAACCCGAGCGCAACGAATAGTGACAATATTAAATAGAAGAATAATTAGCGTGCTCACCAACTGTTCACCCTAATTGTTCTACAGGCTCCAGTTGGGTAAACCCTGACCATTTGACGTAGATGTCGGTGTTTCCATACCTTAATCTAAGCCCTGACCTCAAACAGTGACGCTGGGGTTAGGTGTCGGTCATACTGCGGCATCTGCGAGTATGGCTGCCCCTCAGCACAAAGCGCCCTGGGGCTTGGCCTAGCCTTTGTGTCGGTGCTCCTGCGCCACTGACCCTCGACCGACTGACCTGCTGCCCTCGACCGATGGTCCTTGCCCTGACTATGCCCTCCCCCTCACGCAAACGGCTAACCCGACGACTACACCGCAACCTCATCTGGCTGACGCTGCTAGCCCTCGTCTGGCTGCTGTGCAGTGGCGAAGCCTTGGCCAGTCCCCTCGCTGATCGAATCAATCAATTTCCAGACTGGTCGGGTAAGCCCCCGGTGGGATCTTCTAAGGGTGATCTGGTTTATCCCAACTGGATGGCAGGCACCTGGCAAATGACCTCGACCCTCACCGATATGGCGGCACCGCTGGCTCCAGAGGTGGTCACACCGGGCTTTGAAGGAAACCGCAAATTTCTAGAGGAAGCCATTACGGCCCCCATTCGGTTTGTCGAATCTTCGGGCCCCAAGGGCCAATTGTTTGGTCGGTCCCTGAGCACAGAAGCCCGGATCGTTTCGGATCGGGCTTTTAATGGACTAAGCCTCGCAAGGGCCTACCTAGGGGAGGGGTGGGTCGAGGCTGTGAAGGTTGACCCCAACAACCCGAACCGGCAAGTTACCTTCCTTCGCGACAACCGCCAGCTTGCGTCCACCGTAACGGGGCGCAGCGTTGAATCGCCCAATGAAGATACCTTTGTCACGTCGGAGGTGTTTCAGCAATTCTTCCGCGGCGTGGGGGACGCCACAGCCTACCTGAACGAGGTAGAAAACACGACGGCCTACTATAGGCAGTCAGGTGAGCAACCTGCCATTACCGCAGATCAGATTACCGCGATTTACCTATCACCGCGCGATCCAGATTACTTTAAAGCCTTCAATCAGCCGGTAGCGCTATATCGGTACCGGCTGACGTTTGAAAGGGAAGGGTAACGCCACAAGACGCTACTCGACGATTTCTCTGAGGCGAGCCAGCTTCAGGCTAAAACTGCCCGTGCCCTGGCCGGCATAGGAGCGTACCCGAACGGTGTACTGACCGGAGGTGGTAATACGGGCGAAGAGGAGGGAGTTAGTGGTACCGTCAGGGCCATCATCATTCTCGCTGATGGTAATACCGCTACCGTCGATCAGGCTAACCAACGTATCGAACTCCTCAGACATAACGTCAATGGTGATTTGGTCGCCGCTCTGCAGCTCCACAACATAGTCCCGAGAAAACCCCCCAAATCCAGTAGGAATGTCGTTATCGGATAGGGTATCGGAGATTTCACGACCGCTAGACAGGTCGATGGGATTATAAAGCTGCGCAGAGGCTGCAGAAGCTGTCAGCCCCAGCACCATCATCGTAGCGGGAACTAGAAAAACTCTATTTAGCAATTGGTGCGATCGCATCATTACGGTACTCAAATTAAAGATCATCAAGCATAGGTGCGGTGCCATTATGCCCTAACCTATCGGCTAAAATCGGCAGGGCGGCCTTTTTATCAGAGCGGTTTAACGGTGTGTACCGTTTTAGTTTCAATTGCTTACAAAATCGCAAAGAAACCTCAAGTTTTCTACAGCTGAATGCTGTCAATTTCTGAGAGTTGGCCCACTTAAAATAATCGCCGCATGTCTTTCTGAACTATCATGCCCACCACAAAGCCGATGGCAGACCTCACCTCTCGCAGCGGTACCCTTTTGCGACTGCGGCGGCTGAGTCATGTGTTGGATAATGCCATCCCCATTCCGGGGGTGGGTCGCGTTGGGCTCGACCCCATCTTGGGGTTACTGCCCGGGGGTGGAGATATCCTGACAGGCGCAATTTCGATCTATGTCGTTTTTGAAGCAGCCCGGCTGGGGGTCCCAGCCGCCACCCTGGGGCGCATGGGGCTCAATATTTTGGCAGACGTGCTGTCAGGTACTGTCCCACTGTTAGGGGATTTAGTAGACGTCGCCTGGAAAGCCAACGCGCGCAATGTTGCCCTGCTCGAAAAACACATCGAATCGCCGAGGGAAAGCGGGCGGGCTGACAAAATTTTTGCCGTCCTGTTGATTGCCGCGTTGATAGCGCTCATTCTGGCCGTGGCCAGCCTGTCGTTCATGATTGTGCGCGGGTTGATGACTCTTGTGACATAATCACTAGGCCAACCCCACTGGTAGCGTGCAGTAATGAAATTTGGCGTAGATGTCGCGGCAGATGTAGGCAATCTAGAGGACTGGCTACAGTTCAACCTACCGGACCCAGAAGACGACCGCATTTCGGACGCCGACTTTCAGCACCGAGTTGACCAGGCCTGGCAGCGCTGCGATCAAATTGACTTACAAAACGACATCTGGCGGGGGCGTATTCTGCGGGCGGTGCGCGATCGCGAAAAAAAAGGTGGGGAAAATCGTGGCGCTGGCTTTCTCAACTGGCTTAAAGACCGTGACATTAGTAAAAGTCAGGCCTACGCTTTGATTGAGTTGGCTAACAGCGCCGATGCCCTACTAGAGGATGGCTTACTAGAAACGCAGGATGTCAATCAGTTCAGTAAGCGCGCCTTTATTGAAACGGCCAATGCCTCGCCAGAGGTTCAGCAGATGGTCAGCGAAGCGGCCCGGCGTGGAGAGCAAATTACCCGCAAGGAAGTCAAGCAGCTCTCGGACGAATGGACGGCCATGACCTCGGATTTGATTCCTGAGTCCATTCGGGAAAAAGCCGCTAACAATACGATACCCACCCGCTACCTGCCTCCCCTAGTCAAAGAGCTAGAAAAGCTTCCCCCCAGCCATCAGGCCACCCTGAAAACTGAAGTAGCCCAAAACCCCGATGTGGATACGGTCAAACTCGCCACCTCTGAAGCCCGCTACCTGTCGAAATATATTGCTGCCGCCGCCCAAGTCCAGACCATTGACCCCGATCGCATCGACCTAGAGCAGGCGCTGGATGAGGCATTGCGGGTAGGCTGCCTGAGTGCCACGGCCGATCTTGTCAACCAAGCCACTCAGGTTGAGCAGGCCGCCGCCAAGCTTTACACGGCCTGGCGCAGACTCAATAAACTGTCAGAGCGGGTGTTTGTTGATAGTGGCGAGAGTACGCCGCATCTTCGGTCCCTCTTAGCGGGGCTCGACCCCCTTGCCAGCGAAATGATTGAGGTCCAGTTAGGCTCTACCGAAAGTGCACTGGCCAAAACGGTACGACTGCGAGTTCTGCCGGATGAACCCTCTTGAGGCAGGGCGCGGTGCGAGGTTGGGCCGCGCCCACCACCTTGCCGCCCAACCTCGTTAAAATAGGTCCGTCCCCCACCTACTCCCCTACGCGGTGCTGAATCTTAAACCGGAAGTCAAGTCCCAGTATCGGGTTCGCTGGATAAACCACATTAAAGATCTCCCCCAGGAGCAGTGGGACGCGATGGCTCAACCGTTGCACACCCCCTTTTTTGAGTGGACCTGGCTGCACAACCTAGAAGATTCCGGTAGCGCCATTGCTGAAGCAGGCTGGTTGCCCAACCATCTGACCATTTGGGCCGGAGAGCAGCTGGTGGGTGCAGCTCCGCTTTACCTCAAAGGACACAGCTACGGCGAATTTACCTTCGACCACCAGTGGGCAGAGTTGGCCGATCGCTTGGGCATTCGCTACTATCCAAAACTGCTGGGCATGTCCCCCTTTACACCGGTGGAAGGCTACCGCTTTCTGATTGCGGCTGGGGCAGATGAAGCAGCCATCACTCAATTAATGGTGCATGCCATTGATGACTTTTGCGATCGCAACCAAATTTCAGGCTGCAACTTTCTCTACGCCGACCCAGACTGGCAACGGCAAATGGAAGCGCGGGGCTACACAGCCTGGTTACACCACAGTTACATTTGGCAGAACAACGGCTACGCCACCTTTGATGACTACCTAGCCCAATTCAACGCCAATCAACGTCGCAACATTAAGCGTGAACGAAAATCCGTTACCAAGGCCGGGTTGCACTTTCAAGTCCACACGGGCGATGACATTACCCCGACCCTATGCGAGCAGGTCTATAGCTTTTACAGCGACACCTGTGACAAGTTTGGCTGGTGGGGTAGCAAGTACTTAACCCGCGAGTTCTTTCAGCAGCTGCATCCCAGTTGGTGCGATCGCACCGTCATTTTTGCGGCCTACACCGATAGCAACCCTGAGCCAGTAGGTCTCTCCTTCTGTCAGGTTAAGGGCAACCAACTGTATGGTCGTTACTGGGGCGCGTTTGAAGACTATAACCACCTTCACTTCAATGCCTGCTACTACGAGCCGATTGAATGGGCCATTGCCAACGGCATCCAGCGATTTGACCCCGGTGCCGGTGGTCGCCACAAAAAGCGCCGAGGCTTCCCTGCCACCCCCAACACTAGCCTGCACCGGTTCTATGACCCCACACTGCAGCAGATTCTTACCGACTACATCAGCCGCATCAATGCTTCAGAGCAGGCTGAAATCGAA
>JBCBOC010000370.1:0-4794 GCA_039821475.1 Cyanobacteria bacterium J06632_22
CTGGCATTCATGTCCTGTTTGGTCTCGACCCTGAGGCTCTGCCAAACACTTTAAATGGCTACCTCTGGGGAGAATGCAGCATTGCCGAGGCGGCCTATGACGTTACCCCTGAATCCGTTAAGGCAAATCTTGGCAGCATCCATCTCATTCCCTGTAGTAGCAAACTGGAAGACATCACCCAGGTTTTACAGGAAGGCTACGATGTCCCATTGCTACGCCAAGGGATTAAGTCGCTCATAGCTACCCTCGACTTAGACTATGTCTTCATCGATACGCATCCTGGCCTTAACGAAGAAACCCTGATATGCGTCGCACTCTCTAATCTCATGGTGATTGTTCTACGCCCTGATAATCAAGATTTTCAGGGCACGGCCGTCATGGTGGACCTAGCCAGCAAACTACGCGTTCCCAAAGTTCTAATGCTGGTGAACCGTGTCCTCGCAAAAACTGATTTTGATAGTTTGCAGCGGCAAATTAGCCAAACCTACAGCACACCGGTTGCTGGCATCTTTCCAAACTGCGATGAGATGATGGAGTTAGCCAGCAGCGGTCTCTTCTGTTTGAAGTATCCTGAACATCCGCTAACCCACGTCATCCGATCAGTCGCAGACCAACTTATGGTCTAGTCGACGACTGAACAGCGGTTGCATAACCCCATAATCATCTGGTCTAACTCCTCTCTGTCGCTTTTTGGCAAACCAGCGACAGATTTGGCTGGGATGCAGTTTATGATTCATGCAGCCTGTATTGGGCTGTTGGAGTTCCTATTTGGATGGCGTACGCATTAAGCTTATGACTGCTTTATATAAGAGAACGTTGGCTCTGCTTTTCGCAGTGCTCAGTGGCATCATTATTGGCGGCGTTGGTGTGATGTTTTCGCTCACCTTTGCCTCCATGATTTTTCAAGGCCCGCTACAGTCATTTTTGGCAGCCGGTATTAGCATCGTGCTCGTTAGCGGTATCGTCATGCGGCTGGTCGTTCGCGGATGTAGCTCGACGCCACTCATCATCATGGATGTCGAACCCTTGCCTACGGCATTACTGGCCTTGAGTGCAGGCACCCTCGCTCGTCAGCTCTCTCCCACTGCCACCCCTGACGCCATTTTTGCCACCGTTCTGATCGTGATGGTGATACTGACCCTGCTCACTGGCCTGGGCCTGTGGCTGCTCGGTCACTTCAAACTCGGTAAAATCATTCGCTACATGCCCTGGCCCGTTTTTGGTGGATTCTTGGCGGCCACGGGCGGACTTCTGCTCAAGGCTGGTCTAGAGGTGATGTTGGTGACCCCTGTTTCCGGTGAAACAGGCCTCAGTTTCTGGCTGCTCCATGCGTTCCCCGGGGTCGCTTTAGGGGTGCTGCTGATTGGGTTAACCCGACCGACGCACCCCCCGTGGTGGATGCCTACAGCCCTGGCCGGCAGTTTAGGGCTATTTTATGGGGCTATTTGGCTCAGCCAAACGCCCCTGACCTTAGTCTTAAATAGAAGTTGGTTGTTAGGCCCTTTCCCTCATCAGGGTCTAAGTTGGCAGCCCTGGCATCTGTTGTCGTTATCTCAGGTCGACTGGTCTGTCGTGCCCATGCAGTTGCCTCAGGCCGGGGCACTGCTGCTGGTTTGTGCAATTGCCATTTTGCTGAACGCTTCGGCCCTAGAGGTCATTCTCGATAAAGAGATAGAGCTCAATCAGGAGCTTAAAGCCGCAGGCATTGGAAACTTTGCATCAGGGCTAGCGGGGGGAATTGTCGGTCACCAAGTTCTAAGTGATACAACGCTGGCTTACCAGTTAACCCGAGAAAATCGCTGGACGACCCTAATTGCAGTGGGGGTCTTCGGGTATGTCCTCATGTTAGGTCCCCAAATACTCTCTTTATGTCCTCGTTTTATTCTGGGAGGGTTGCTGATTTCCTTAGGTGCGTCTCGCCTATACAAATGGTTGATCCAAAGCCGCGCTCAGATCTCGAAAATTGACTATGCCCTGCTCGTCGGGATTATGCTCACCATTATGATTTGGGGCTTGTTGCCGGGTATTGGCGCAGGCTTGACAGCGGCTATTGCAATTTTTGTTGTGCAAAGCAGCCAAACCAGCGGTCTAAAATATGTGTTGTCGGGTAGCCACTATCTCAGTAAAGTAGAGCGCTCTCCCCAACAGGCGCAACTGCTCAAACAAAGGGGTGAGCGACTGGACATCTGGGTGCTTCAGGGATTTATTTTTTTTGGTACAGCCCATCAACTGTTAACGCGAGCGAAAGAACGGTTAAGCGATGAGCAGCGACCCAAACTCAACGGCATTTTATTAGACTTTCGCCGGGTAAAAGGCCTAGACTCATCGGCTGTGCTGAGTTTGCGAAAACTTCAGCAACTCGCTCAAGCTCATTCATTTGTCCTGATTTGGACGCACCTGACCCCAACGCTGGAAAAACCCTTATATCAGGGGCAGTGTCTTGAAAAGCAAGACCCTCTTTGTCAGGTTTTTCCAGACCTAGATCGCGGTTTGCAATGGTACGAAGAGGAAGCCTTAAAAGAATCTCGCTGGCGACGGCAGCGTGTTGTGCCCATGTCGCTTCAGCTCAACCACCAATTTGAGCAGCCAACGGATACGGAAACCTTTCTGGACTATTTAGAACTGCTCGATTTCAGCGCTGGGGACTTGCTCTTTAACCAAGGCGATAACGCTCGGTACGTCTACTTGATCGAATCCGGTCAGGTAACGCTATTTCGTCCTTTATTGAGTGGGCAAGACCAGCGGGTCCAAACGATTCGGAGAGGTAATCCGGTCGGTGAAATTGCTTTTTTTCAGCAGTCGACTTACCCTACCCGTGCCGTTATCGACGAAATATCGACCCTCTATCGTCTTTCCTACGAGAATTGGCTGCAGATGTCCCAGTCTCATCCGACCGTTGCTGCACAGTTTCAGACCTGGATCATTCGTCGCTTGAGTCTGCAGTTAACAACGGCTTATCAAGAAATCGGTGACCTGCTGAAGTAGGAACGCAAGCTCACTACTTCAACCCATGAGCAGCTAAATCAACCAGCTTGAGTTAACTGGGGTGCCAGGATTCGAACCTGGGAATGGCGGGACCAAAACCCGCTGCCTTACCGCTTGGCGACACCCCATCGATTTAGTCGTAACCAAATCGGGCTTATAAATAGTAGCAGCTCGTGGCCGTTTAGTGTCAAGGTCACAGGCAAGGATTTTTCTAGGGAATTTTTGCCCCTATTCCAAGCCCTATCCATCCACACTGGCATCCGCCAAAAAACGCCCTCGCCAGCCCCACCATCAGCCCGTTTCCGTCTTAATCATCGACGCCAATAGCGCCTCCCAGCCTGCCCCCTAGCCAGCCAATCAGCTTTGCGGCAACGCTACCACCCGCGCTGCCGCAAACTGCAAGTAAACCTGCATGAACAGCGGCTGACGCCTAACCTTGAATTAAGGCCTGCCGGCAGATTATGACCGTAACTTTATGGGATAGTTGGGGTCTATAGTAGCCGCCCGCTCCGTTAGGAGACGGCTGAAATAGCTATCCTCAGTGTTCTAGCCTATATGGCGCTAGCTATAGATTTACGTCGTCATGCGCCCAACTTTCTGAATGCATTCTGCCTCCTATCGTGCACCATGGCACCTATCCAACGGCCTGTTGATGACGCTCTACGCGGGGCTGTGGGCTCACAAAAACTGGCAAAGAACCTTAACTGCACCAGAACCGGTCTACCAGGAAACGATTTTTAGGGGAGCCCAGGGGGTTCCCCTTTTTGGCCTCGTCGCAGTTCCGCCGAATGCTAAAGGTACGATCGTTGGCACCTATGGCATCACCGGCGACTTAGACAATCAATGGTTCCTACGTATTATGGCTCGCAAAGCCTATGCCCAGGGCTATGCGGTGGTTATTTACGACTGGCGTGCCCACGGCAAGACCGCCCGATTGTCGCCCAGTCTTACATCAGACGGTTTATACGAAGGCGAAGACTTCGTGCGGATTGCAGCGGCGGCTAAGGCCATGGGCTGCCCAACCCCTGTCTGGTTTACAGGCTATTCCCTGGGTGGGCTACTAGCACTATGGGGAGTTAAGGCAGCTCAAACACTACCCCTGTGGGGATCGGATCTAGATTTAACCCCAGATGATATCGGAGGAGGTGCGGTTATTTGTCCGGCGTTAGAATCTTCAAGATCGCTACGCTACTTAGTTAACGCCCCTCTGGGCAAGTATCTTGAGAAGGCGATCACACGACAGCTAAAACGACTGCTCCAGTCGCTACAGCATGACCACCCAGGCGCTTTTGACTCAGACGCGGTGCAACGCGTTAACAGTATTTGGAGTTTTGACCACGAGATGGTGATTGGACGTCTCGGGTTTGCCTCTGTCGAAGAGTATTACAGGGCAACTAGCGGCCTATACCTCCTGCCGGAGCTCAAGAAACCTACGTTGATCATGTATGCAGCGGATGATCCGCTCTTTGATCCGACCCTAATATCAGATATTCAAACGAGCTGCGCGGCTACCCCGTTTATTGACTTACTCATGACAGAACAGGGCGGCCATGTTGGGTATATCAGTAGTGCCAACTGCCAGCTTCAGTCTCAAGACCCGGATTGTTGGTGGGCGTGGAATCGTATGTTGGATTGGTGTAACCATAGGCACCCGCAGCATACAACGTCACCCATGATGGTTTCTTCATAATTTCGCTTCTTACCCTAATCGGCACCATAGAGGAGATGTTATGCCTCACACTATGATAGTGGGATGACCCATTTTCACAGGGCCGAAAAACCAGCACTGTTCAAGATTAGCGCGTCTCA